>JAQGOW010000002.1 GCA_028293405.1 Verrucomicrobiales bacterium | reverse complement strand
AAGATTGCTCTCACCACATTGAACACTGATGCGGAGCGAACGTTCCTCGAAAAATGCGTTTGTTTTGCCGGTGTTATAAGCGGTGGCAGGAGTATCGGTATATTGCATCACCGTGATGCCGTATTGCGGGGCTTTTTCCTGCACCTTGCGTTGCAATTGGATTTCGCGAGAACCTTCCAGACTGGCGCCACTGCCCTGCTCTTTCATGAGCGAATCAATTTGGGCTTTAGTTCCGCCGGGACGGATGTTCATCTGGATTTTTTCGTATTGATTCGTCCAATCAAGGCGCCCTTTGTTAATCGTCGCCAGCGCTTTGCTCGCGTCGGAGAAGTGCGGCCAGACAAACCAAGCGTTCAACACGACGAAGACGATAACACCGACGACAATGACGACGCGCCGTTCGTGCGGACGGAGATTCAGGGAATCGAGGAAGTTCTTTTTCATCGGCCCTCGTATCCTTTCGTGTAACAGGAGAATCGCCACTCCGCTCGATCACCACGGATCGTGATTGCTGGTGGCCCGACTTCGTTGAAGACAGGCCCATTGGTCGTTCGTGCCGCGCGCACTGCGTCGTTGAATTCGGTAATGGCGATCTGGCTATCAGCTGGCGCAGTGCCGCGCAGGTCCAATTTGCCGCGTTGAAAGGCCATGTCGTCGAGCGTGACATCGTTCGGCATGCTTTGCGCGACGGCTTTCCAGCAATCCAGCGCCGCATATTTCAATTCCTGGCGGTCCTTGAGAATGCGCAACTGTTCCTCGTCCTTCAGCGCGTTCGTGTAGGAGAGACCCAGCGATGCCACCCGTGTCGTTACAGCAGAGGCGCGATAGTTAAGCACTAATACGACAGCGAAATAGACAACGACAGCGACTCCGTAAAGGACGAGCGCGCTGAACAACGCGCGCATCCAAAGGCCATCGACAAATTGCTGGCGATAACGTCGGGCGTAATCGTCGGGGAGAAGGTTCGTGGTCGAGCCATCTTGTGCGGCGGATTCGGCAGTTTTGGCAGCGGCATCAGCGGGTTTAAGAGCTGGAAAAACTTCAACTGGAGCCGCAGGTGCGCCGGCTACTCCTTGCGGATTTGCCAACTCGGACTCGGCGGTCGTCCGCACAACGGGTTCCCAGATTTTCGCTTGTTCGGGGGTGGCGACGAGATGAAGTTTGGGCGGCTCCGTCATCCAGCCTTCCAATTCACCGGCCCACGCCATTTGCTCGATCTGGTTCTTGAGGAGATCGCCGCGCTCGTCAGTGTCCGGCAACGAAACCATCGCCAAATTGTGCAACGTCCCGCCCGCCCACCATGCAATCAGGAGCGGTTCACCGGGCGCATTGGGATAAATCCAAACGCCGTTATCAGTCGCTTTGGTGGCAATCAATTGCTCGAGACCGGGGACTTCCAGACGGTCGGTGAGGAAACCTTGATTCTCGAGTTCACCCAGGAATTCTTCGACGTAACCGCGACCGGCAATGATGACGATGACGGTTTGGAGAGGGACGGAAGCGACTTCCCCTTCTGCGGCAGGCGCCGGCGGCGTCGCTGTGTTAGGAAGCAATTGAATGCTCCAAACAATTTGCGCCACGGGCAGCGGCGAAAGTTTTTCAATCTGCAGTTCGACCATCGAACGGATTTCGGTCAGGTCGCTGCTGGGCAGTTGAATGGCGCGCAGGAAAATTTTGTCGGCGGGCAGCCAGGCTATGTTGAGCTTGCTGCGCAGGAGTGTGCGCCAATCTTTGCCGACGATGTCGGACGGGATCGGTTCACTGGCGCTCAGCCGTTGTTCTTCGGCGAAGGCGAAACCGGTTCCGGAGGCGTTAAAGCGCCAAAGCTGCCGGCCGCCGGGCGTGGTCTGGAGAACATTTGCGGATTGCCAGCGTGCCATTAGGCCTGAGTTCCTTTCACCCACACATCCGCTTTGTCTTCCATTAGTGATTTAAGGTGTTCCTCGGTTTGAGTCACGCGGAGCACTTCTTCAATCGTGGTCTGGCCGGCTTTAACTTTTTTCCAGCCGTCATGACGCAACGTGCGCATGCCGTGTTCCATGGCGCGCGCGGCGATCGTGGTCGATGCGGCACGGCTCAAAATCAGCGGGCGAATGCCTTCATCCATGAAGAGCAATTCGTAAATACCCTTTCGCCCTTGGTAACAGAGCTGGCGACATTGTTCGCAGCCCGCACCTTTGTAAAATTTGGCGGTATCGATTTCGTCCGCGGGAAAACCGATGCGGCGGAGGTAATCGCGCTGCACGGTTTGTTCGGTGCGGCAGTGCGTGCAAATGGTACGAACGAGACGTTGCGCAAGCACCGCTTCGACAGATGAAGCGACCAGGAACGGCTCGATGCCCATATCGATCAAACGCGTGAAGGCGCTGGGAGCGTCATTAGTATGCAGCGTGCTGAAAACCAAGTGACCCGTGAGCGCGGCGCGAATAGCGATTTCGGCAGTTTCCAAGTCACGAATTTCACCGACCATGATGACGTTTGGGTCCTGGCGCAAAATATGGCGCAAGCCCATCGCGAAAGTCAGGCCGATATCAGAACGCACCGCGATCTGGTTGATGCCTTTGAGTTCGTATTCGACGGGTTCCTCAATCGTAATAATACGCTTGGTGACGGAGTTGATCGTGCTGAGGAAAGCGTAAAGGGACGTGGATTTACCGGAACCGGTCGGGCCGGTGACCAGGAAAATACCGTGAGGCTTGATGATGATTTCGCGAATGCGGCTTTCTTCTGTCTGCGCGAAACCGAGCTTTTCAAGACCGAGAAAAATTTTACCACGCGTCAGCAAACGCAACGACACGCTTTCGCCGTAAACGGTCGGCACAGTCGAAACACGGATATCGATTTCTTCGCCTTTGATGCGGACGTTGATACGACCGTCTTGCGGCAAGCGCTTTTCAGCGATGTTCATTCCCGACATGACTTTGATACGGGAAATGAGCGATGCCTGGAACCGCTTCAGCTGCGCGGGCATCGGTGTCTGGTGCAAAATACCGTCGATGCGGTAGCGGATGCGCAACTCGTCTTCGGAAGGTTCAAAATGAATGTCGGTCGCGCGGTCCTTGAAAGCTTCCCAGATGATCTGGTTGACGAATTTGATGACGCTGGCTTCCTGGTCGGTCTCGGTGATTTCTTTTTCGTCGACGAGCAATTCGAGCGGCTCATCATTGGCCATTTCATCGAGCGTTTCGGCGCCGACACCGTAGTACTTTTTGAGTGCCTTTTCGATTTCTGCTTTCGGTGTGAGAGCGAAACGAACCGGGGTGCGCGCATCGAATTGCACTGCGCTGAGCATGGCGGCATCGAACGGGTTGCTCACGGCGACTTGAAGCTGACCGTTTTCGAATTTGATCGGCAAAACCGTGAATTGGAACGCTACCTTGGTCGAGATCCGGTTACGGGCATCCTGCGAGACATCGGTCTTTGGCAGGTCAATGAACGACCAACTCAAAGCCTTGGCAAGGTCTTGCAGAAAAGCCTCTTCAGAGACACCGCGTTCCCGCGCAATGAAGGCGAGGAGCGAGTCTTGTGAACCGCTCTCGGCCGTTTTGCGCCACGCTTTGCTCCAATCCTCAAACTGCTGAGGCGTGGCCAAAGAATGACGGGCTAATAAACTTTTGATTGATGCGAATGCCATCTGTTCTACCTGCTTAAACAACAGAGGATAGTTAAAGTTGCGCGTTCGTCAAAGTTTTTACCCGTAAAGCTGGTGCCGGTTTGAAGGAAAAACTCTGTCCGAAAAACAGACATTCGAGCGCGCCGCTACGGCTTCTTTGATATGGTGTCGCGCTTGCCCCAGTCGGGATCAGTGTTGGGATAATCCAAATTATAATTGAGGCCGCGACTTTCTTTTCGCATCAGCGCGCAAGCGACGATGAGTTCCGCGACGGTGGCGATGTTGCGCAGTTCGAGTAAATCGTTGCTGACGGTGAAGTCCCAATAGTATTGCTGGATTTCTTCCTGGAGATTGGCGATGCGCGTTCTTGCGCGTTCGAGGCGTTTATTCGTGCGCACGATGCCGACGTAGTCCCACATCAGACGGCGGATTTCGTCCCAGTTGTGCGAGATAACGACTAGTTCGTCCGGGTTGGTGGCGTTGCCTGATTGCCATGGCGGAATTTGAACTTCGACCTTTGGCTCAGGATAGGTGCGGGCGCGTTCGGCGGCGCGATTGCCGCAAACCAACGCTTCCAACAGTGAATTGCTGGCAAGACGATTGGCGCCGTGCAACCCGGTGCATGAGACTTCGCCAACAGCATACATTCCGGCGATGTCGGTTTGGCCGTTCATGTCGGTCATGACGCCGCCGCATTGATAGTGTGCGGCAGGGACGACCGGGATCGGTTCTTTGGTGATGTCGATTCCGTATTGCAAGCAGGTCGAGTAGATGTTCGGGAACCGTTCGCGGATGAAGTCAGCGGGTTTGAAAGTGATGTCCAGGAAAACGCAGTTCGCGCCCGTTTTCTTCATCTCACTATCGATCGCGCGCGCCACGATGTCCCGAGGGGCGAGTGATGCCAGCGGATGATATTTATCCATGAAGGGCACGCCTTTGCTGTCCTTCAAAATGCCACCCTCGCCGCGGACCGCTTCGCTGATCAGGAATGACTTGGCTTTCGGATGATATAGACAGGTTGGATGGAATTGAATGAATTCCATGTTGGCGATGCGCGCGCCGGCACGATAAGCCATGGCGACACCGTCACCGGTGGCGATGTCAGGGTTAGTCGTGTAAAGATAGACTTTCCCACAACCACCCGTCGCCAGAAGGATCGTGCTCGAAGCAAACGTTTCGACTTCGCCGGTTTTTGTATTCAGGACATAAACTCCAACGCAACGGTTTGGCGCATCGTCTTTGCGGAGTTTTTTGGTCGTGATCAAATCGATCGCGAAATGGTTTTCGAAAATCTCGATGTTCGGGTTTTTGGCAATCGCTGCGAGCAACGCGCGTTCGATTTCGCGACCGGTCACATCTTTGGCGTGCAAGATGCGGCGCTTGGAGTGGCCGCCTTCGCGCCCGAGATCCAATTCTTTACCGCCGTCCCCTTCCCGCTCGGAAAATTTCATGCCGAGTTCAATCAACTCGGCGATGCGCGCCGGACCTTCTTCGACGATGGTGCGAACGACGTCTTCGTGGCAAAGACCGGCGCCGGCTTCGAGGGTGTCGCGCACGTGCATCTCGAAGGAATCTTCTTTGCTCGTGACCGCCGCGATGCCGCCCTGGGCGTAGTTGGTGTTCGATTCGGCCCGCGACTTTTTGGTGACGATGGCGACGCGACCGAGCTGCGCGACCTTCAACGCGAACGAGAGTCCCGCGATGCCGCTCCCGAGAACAAGGAAATCAAATTGTTTCATAGGGTCGCGTTGTCGATCAGGCGGGTTTTACCAAAAAAAACAGCGAGGGCCATTTGCGTGCCGCATTTGACCGATTGCACGGGCTCGAGTGTTTTCGGGTCAAAAAATTCTACGTAGTCCAGACGCGCTTGCGGGCGTGTCGCGATGTGCGCGGCGATTTGTTCTTTGAGTCGGTATGCGGACGCGGGCTTGTTCTTCACCGTGGCGCTGGCTTCATGCAAGGCTTCGTTCAAAACGGTGGCTTGTGCGCGTTGGTCGGGGGTGAGGAACTTGTTGCGCGAACTCATCGCCAAACCGTCACGCTCGCGCAAAGTTGGTGCAACGATGACTTTCAGCGGAAAATTCAAATCGCGCGCCATGCGTTGCACGATAGACGCTTGTTGAAAATCCTTTGCGCCGAACACCGCGATGTCCGGCGCGACGATGTTGAATAACTTTGCGACAACGGTGCACACGCCACGAAAATGTGTCGGGCGCGATGCGCCTTCCATCGATTTGGAAAGCTTTTCTTCGACGACGTAGGTGCTGAAACCTTCCGGGTAGACTTGTTTGTCGCTGGGCGTGAACACGAGAACGACCCCAGCTCCGCGACAGAGTTGTTTATCGCGAGACAGATCGCGCGGATATTTTTTCAAGTCCTCAGTCGGGGCGAATTGTGTCGGATTGACGTAGATACTAACGACGACCTTGCCGCGTGGACCGACGGCTTTGCGCGCACGAACGACCAGGCTGAGATGGCCGCCGTGGAGATAGCCCATGGTTGGAACAACCGCAACGGGCACGCCGGCTTTTTTCCAGGCGCGCGCTTGCTGTTGCATTGCGGAAACTGCACTGATGACTCGCACTATCAGCAGATTAGGAACAACGGTGGTAGTGGCAAGCGCATTTGGCCGACGAACTCGCGTGCGGCGCTATCGTTAATCCAACTCAGCGAGTCGGGCGTGCACTAACTTCTTTAGCAATTCTCGATCGAGTTGCCAATCGACGGGGATTTGAAAGCAGTGTTTGTTGGTAACAAACTTTTTCGCCAACATCGCATGGAATTGATGCATCACAGCTGGACTCCACGGGGCGAGAGTCAGATGGTTTTTCAACGCAGCAAGGCCGAAAACGTATTTCCCGTTCCGATGGATTTGCGGGACGTTCCAGGAAATTTTGGCTTCGAGTCCCGGAAATTCGGTAATGATCAAATCAATAACGGACTTGAGCGTCTTTGCTTTCGTCGCGTCCAGCGAGGCTAAATAGTCCTCAACGGATTGAAACCTCGGCGCACTGGTTTTTTTCGTCGGCATTAGTCGTTCAATCCTTTTCCCTTTAGAATTTGCGGCATGCATTTTTCGACTCGCGTCTGTCGAGTCGTCGATTGTTTTGCGCCAGAAAAATAAAGCATATAAGCGCGTTGCCGGCCTGGTGTCAGTGTGTGAAAGGCAGTTTTGAACTTCGCATTTTCATCGAGTTTGTTTTGCAGTTCTTCGGGGATCGGTTCCGGGTTCTTTTTGTAAACAACTTGCAAACCAGATTTCTCGGCTTGGATCGCTTCTTTGATGAACGCTTTTAATGTCGATTCGAGCTTTACGATTTGTTCAACGTTAGTGAACCGAATACGTCGAGCTCCCTGCGTATATTTGCCGGGCTTTTCCAAAAGACTTTTGGGGTCCTTCAACAAAGAGCCTTTGCAAAACAAAAGCGCACAGCTTTCTTTGAATCCCTGGATGATAACGACGTTGCTCTCCTGAAATGAGTAACAAGGCTTACCCCACTTCAGTTCTTCAGTCAGCCCACAATCGAGACTGATTTTTCGCAGGCGCTCAGTTTCTTGCTGCCAGGTTTTGGCTCTCTTTATATATGCGTCAACTTTAGCATTCATTTGATCATTCCGTCGGGTTAGGAACTCTCGTCACAAGCACGGATATTTGCTTCAAGTCTCTCCCCTTATGCGAGTCCGACCCTCATCTATTATCCAAAGACGGTGCAAAATCGGCTCAGTTTGAAGCAACTCAAGAATACGGGGAATCATTGCAATCACAGCATCCTTATCCTGGCGAGCGAGCCGAACCACAATCATGCCGGAATACGCCGAAGGCGGGTATTCTCGTATATCGGAAAAATCCAGATCGAGTGTTACGAGGATGCGATGTTCTTTCTGGCAGATTTGGGCGATGGATGGATCAGCGGCACCGCTCAAATGTTCATCGTGGACCGAGTGCGCGTCGTGACCGCTTGCGCGAAGCAGCTTAGTGGCTTCGATCGGTAGGTTCTCATCAGTTTGAACTTCATGCAGCTGCGCCAAGAGGCGTCGCCACGACCCGTTCCCGAGCCAACTCTGCCGCATACGCCATCGCCGCCGCAACATCGTCAGCGCGGACGGATGGATAACTATTAACGATTTCCTCGGTGGTTTGGCCCGCAGCCAGATTGTCGAGGATTACCGACACCATCACACGAGTACCTCGAATGCACGCCTTGCCGTGACAAACATTTGGATTAGATGAAATGTGCGCCTTCCAGTCCATAGTTGAAAGTAAGTTTTCGGGGACTGGAGGTCAAACTTTGTTGGCGCGCCTCACTTGGAAAACAATCGTCGAAGCGCGTCGCCTTTCCACATCAATAATCCCGACAGGGCGATGATGGGGAATGCAATGTAGCGAACAACCGGGGCGTAGTTTGGCAGTTCTTGGAAAGGGCTGTAGATGTAGCCGATGATCGGAATGCCGAAGATGATGTGCGTCCAGCGGAGAATGGAACGTTTGGTGGCAGGCGTCATAATGCTTCTAATTGATTTCGGATTGTGCGGCGGGTTATTTCAATTTGCTAACGATTTCCTGGATTCGGTTCAAGGAATCGTTATTCGACCGTCGGAAGGATGATGCCGAAGGTTGTGCCGCGGTTGACCTGAGTTTGGAATTCCAATGCGCCGCCGTGTTTTTCAACGATGCGCGCGGCGATGGACAGTCCGAGGCCGGTGCCGGTTTCTTTCGTGCTGTAGAATGGATCGAACAAGCGCTTTTGCACGTCCGGGGGGATTCCCTTTCCGTTGTCTTGGGTTTCGAGAATGACGACGGATTGTGGCCCGTGGCCGTTGAGACGAGCGGTCGCGGAACGCGCTCGCAGGATGACGTGGCCGCTTTGACCAATGCTTTCGGCGGCGTTCTGGACGAGGTTGATAAGGACCTGTTTCAATTGCTGCGGGTCAGCGTTAAAAAAGCTATCGGATAGTTCATCAATACGCAGCGAAATGTCGCGCTTCTCGAGTTGCGGGGCGAGGAGGTTGCGGATGTCGCTCAGAATCGGCTCGGCGGTCATGCGCGCGAGTTGCGGTTCGGAGGGACGCGCGAATTCCAGGAAGTCTTTGACGATGCGCTCGAGACGATTGATTTCCGCGCCGATGACGACGACGTCTTCGAATTCGTTTGTGCCTTTGTCGAGGCGACGTTGGTGGCTGAAGAGGCGCGCTTTGATGGCGGTAAGCGGGTTGCGGATTTCGTGCGCGACACCGGCGGCGAGAACGCCAAGGGAGGCGAGTTTTTCCTGGCGTTCGATGATGGCGTGGCTTTGCACAAGCTGCAGTTGCAATGGAGCGATCATTTCGCGATAGACGGTGGCAAGAAGCCAGACAAGCGAGCCGATCAATAGCGCGAGTGAACCGAAGATGACCCAACGCAGCAACGAAAGGGACTTTTGAGATTCGAGGAACGCGTCTTCGAGAGTTCGACGGTGCGCGTCGGCGAGTTGGTAGCCGAGTTCGAACAACGGTGCGACGGCCTTTTGCGAGTCAGCGATGTGAGCTAGTCGGGTGTCTTCAGTGCCGTTGACGTCATTGAGTGCGTTGGAACAGACGGTGCGATAATGGTCGTAGGCAGCGTCGACCTCATTCAAGAGCGCAAGTTCACGCGCTGAATTGAGGACGGGTTTCTGTTCGTTGATCCATTTGTCGAGGTCGGTGCTATCGCGCTGGAAGGCGTTGAGGTCTTGCGTGTCGTGGCGAAGTTCGTAGTGCACGAGGCTGGTTTGGAGGCCGAGGACGGAGGCCTGAAGGTGGTCGGCGATTTCGAAGCTGCGGAGGTGACCGGTGCTCAAGCGCGTTTGGAGGCGGCCGACTTCGCGCCAGCTCGAATAGGCGGCAAAACCGATGGCGGTCGCGAGGGTGATAATCACCATCGCGAAGGCGGTCAGTCGAAATTTCAGCGCCCGGTTCATAGGTCAGCAGATTATCTATGTGGAAAGTTAGTTACCACCTTTCCACGCCGTTAAATGACTTTTTTGTAATTGTGCCGAGGAGCGGACCAGTTTTGTAAGAACTTGGCACGGTTAGAGCTAAATCCCTGCCATCGTCGGAAACGACGGTTAATTTGGGCGCCGAGTGACACTCTGGACTCACTGGCCGAGTTAGCTTTCTCGGTTGGAACAAGACTCGCTCGGTGCCCTTTTTCTTTTCTTTCCCATCCGCCTCGTCAATCTCGGCGGCTACGTTATTCGGCTTTAACCGCCAACTTCCAATTGTCTACTCGCTTCTTGTAGCAATTCCATGCGGCTACTTGTTTTGTTGTTCGTCGCCAATCTTCCGGATCATCGGGAACGAAAAAATGCCGGAGTTGTGGCCGTCGCCCCAGAGGGGTTGGAGACCATAGCCGCCGATATTATCGATGCGCAACAGGATGTAGGAACGCGGGGTGAGCTTGATTTCCGGGCCTTTGTGCAGGTTGCCCATGACGTCCATTTCGCCTTTGCAACCGGCGCAGGGACAGTATTGGCGCAAGGATTCCAACGAAATGAAGGTTTCGATGCCGTCGTCCCATTTGATGGCGATTTCTTCGCCGATGGTTTGGATGTCGGTTGGGCGCATATTATTTAGAGGTGAGATGCAAATCGGGTTCGGTCCAGGCGTGTTCTTTTTTGTCCACCATGAGGACGCGCGGGAGCAGTTGAATCTGATGGCCGAATTGTTCCATGGTGACGTTGCCGGGCAAAAAGGTCGGGTCTTGAAATTGCATTTTGCCGAAAGGGATTTCTTTGACGGCTTCGTCGAAGATGACTTTTTGTTGTGTGTTTGTTTGCGGCAGTTTGGCGTTGTCGAAAATGATGCGGTGCGAGAGTTGGAGTTTGGATTCATTGATCGCGAGTGAGGGCGTGCCGTTGCTGTCGGTGAGGAAAGTGATTTCCCACGGGCCTTTGCCGGTGTGGCGGTGTTGCATCCAATTAAAGAACACGAGATAGAAAACAACGGAGATGGCCGCAGCGATGGCGGCGATGCGAAGGAAGCTGTCTTTTTCTTTTCCGACTTTTTGCACAAAGGAAATATTCCGGCAATCCCTTCGTAAAGGAAAGGGAAAGTGCGGGCGTGGCTGGATGGAAAAAACTACTTTTAGTCCGATTTGGTCATAATTACTCATTTTTACCGAGGGAGTTGTCGAGAGATCAGCGCAAAAACAGTTATTGGGGCCGGTGGCCTTCTTAGTGGTCGCACATACAGGTGCTGCATTTTGTGGTTCTGTAATAACTGTAATGTGCTGGTTTTCAATTTGTTCGTTCATAAATGTCCTTATTTAGAGGGGGGTGTCGTTTTGGCCAAACTTTGCGGTAACTTCCGGTAATTTGCGGAAAGCTGCGGTAACTTGCGGAACTTTGCGGTGGGTTGAATGGCCGCAAAGAGGCACAAAGGGCATAAAAACATTGAGGAAAAGCAGTTCACCCCAGAGGCACGGACAGAATTGACCAAGGATCGCACAGACTTGTGGTCTGTGACGGTTTTTTGTTTGGCGGTATACGCAATAGTTTTCATACGCCGCCGATTGTGGAGTGAAGTTACGTTTTGTTCAAAAACTGTAGAGACAGGAGAGAGAGGAAGTAGAGGAAAGACAAAATAAGCAGTTTTTTCAGGCGAAATCGAATCAATAAGACGCCAAGGCACGAAGACTGCTGAGGGATTCCGGAATTGGAAAAGAAGAAAGGTCAAACACTTCGCGAAATTGGGACCACAGGGTAGGACGTCGCCGGCTCACATAGTCACGTTGCGGTGATAAAGGGCGTGTTCTCCGCGTTAATCGGGAAGGATAGGCGCATGTTTAAGCGTGAAAATTCGAAATCCGGCCAAGCGACCATCCGTTTGTGATGGCGGATGTGGTTCTGTTGTAAATTGTTGGTTTATTAACGAGGCAATCCCGATGGGCAAGATGTGTCAATGTGTAGGACTGACGCTGGTCTTCGGTATGCAGGGGGCCTCCTTCCCGCAGGATCGAAAAACGGTGTGCGGATACAAATCTACGGGGCCCGTTTACGTTTGCGAGATAGGGATACTGATCGAAATGTTGTGGCGCAAACCCGAATCGGATGGAAAAAGAGTTTTGAAATGGTCGTCGGAGCGTCTTTGACTCCAAAGTGATCTGGCCGGTT
>JAQGOW010000681.1 GCA_028293405.1 Verrucomicrobiales bacterium | reverse complement strand
TGAAAAACGTGCGGTGAAAGATTCCGCAACTCACGCCGGCGCACGCGAAGTTTATCTGATCGAACAACCCATGGCTTCGGCCATTGGCGTCGGTCTACCTGTGCACGAACCTGCGGGAAACATGATCGTCGATATTGGTGGTGGCACCTGTGAAATCGCGATTATCTCCCTGGCTGGAATTGTTTTCAGCCGCAGCTTACGCGTTGGCGGTGATGAGTTCGACGAAACAATCGTCGCGCACATGAAGCGAGCCTACAACTTAATGATTGGCGAACGCACAGCGGAACAAATCAAGCTGGCCATCGGGTCAGCCTATCCGCTGGAAAAAGAGTTAACGATGGAAGTCAAAGGGCGCGATCTCAGCGCCGGTTTGCCCAAAACCCTCTCCATTCGCTCGGAAGAAATCCGCGAATGTTTGAAAGAACCGCTCTCCAGTATTCTGGAATCGGTCCGGATCACCCTCGAACGTTGCCCACCTGAATTGTCTGCGGACCTGGTGGAACGCGGGATTGTGATGGCTGGCGGCGGCGCATTATTGCGTGGCATTGACCGGTTAGTGGCCGAAGAAACGGGCCTCCCGGTGCACATTGCTGATGACCCGCTTACCGCGGTGGCAGAAGGAACAGGGCGCGTATTGCAAGAACTGCAATTTTTGAAACGGGTGGCTTCTTCCAGAAGTTAATTTGATTTTTTTGTTCGCCCGCAGGGCGACATGTTTAAGAAGGCTCATTTTATAGGGTTAGTTGTGGTCGTGGTGGTGGTGGCTGTCTTGTTGAAGCTGCCGACGCAGACCATGGGTAAATTCAAGCTGGCGATCAGCGGGCTATTTCTCCCCCTCTTTGGTTTGGCAAGTTCCTCCCATGACGTCGCCGAAAAAACCGGCAACTTGCTCGTGACCAGACGCGAGTTGCTCGAACAAAACAAACGTCTCCAACAGGAAAACCAACAGCTCCGATTACTGCTCACGCGCGACGCCGAACTCGAACGCGAGAACGATCGCTTGCGCCAATCCATCGGCTGGAAAAGGCAGGTCGCGGCCCCGATGAAACTCGGTCGAGTGATCGCGCATGACCCGGCCAACTGGTGGCGTAGCGTGCAAATTGATTTAGGCGCGCGCGATGGAATTCGTGTTGGCTTACCCGCTCGAACCGTCGATGGCTTGGTTGGCCGCGTCCAATCCGTTTCCGATACACATTCCCAAATTGTTCTTCTCTGCGACCCCAACGTCCGCGTCTCCGCGATTGTTGGAACAACAAATCGTGAAACCGGCATCGTCATGACGAGTTCAACCAGTCCTCAGGAAAACAACATGGTCGACCTCGCCTACCTGCCCGGCAGTAGCGGCGTCTCCCCTGGCCAAACCGTCACGACGAGCGGCGACGGCGGAGTTTTCCCGGCAGCGATTCCCATCGGTCGCATCGTCGACAAACGCAGCCGCGACAACGGCCTGACCAGCGAAGCCCGCGTGCAACTTTTCGCAAACCTCGCCGCCCTGGAAGAAGTCTGGGTAGTTATGCCAAGTGGTGATCAACCCGCCGCCGCGCAACCCACGCCAACGGTGAATCGCGCCGCCAAAGCGCAACATTCCAACACGCGCACCACCAGATGAACTACCTGAACACCATTTTCATTCTGGCGCTCGCTTACGTCGCAGTGTTCCTCGAAGCTCACGTCGGCTTCGTTCGCAACATCTTCGGCGCACAAGTCGATCTGTTGCCCGCATTGATGGTTTTCGCCGCATTGACCAGCGACCTCGTCACCGTTGTCCTGCTCGCGATTCTCGGTGGACTATTTTTCGATTCACTCTCACTGAATTCCCTCGGCGTCAGCATCCTTCCGCTGTTCCTGATTGGTTTCGTCATTCACCGCGAACGCGAGCTGCTGCTGCGCGAGCATCCATTCGCCCAAGTCATCATGGGCGCAATCGCGAGCATCCTGCATCCCGTCATGACCTTGTTCCTGCTGATGAACGGCGGAAACGTCCCGTTGCTCGGTTGGCGTTCCGTTTGGCAACTGATCGTTATGGCCATCGGCGGCGGACTCGCTGTCCCAATACTTTTCAAACTCTTCGCCCGCGCGCAGAGCGCGTTGACTTATCAACCTCGACTCGAAACCCCATTCCGCGCGGACCGCCAAATCAAACGCGGCCGCTCAACTCTAAACTCCTAGCTCCTAACTTCTATCTCCTAACTCCTTTCCAATAATGTTCATCTTCGACCAACTAAAACGAGACGACAACCAACTACGGTTGATCTCTGTTATGGTCGTATGCGGAATGGCGGTATTGTTGACAGGTTTGTGGTTTGTCCAAATCGTTTCGGGTAAAAAGTTTGAGAAAAATTCCGAGAACCAATCCTTCCGTTCCGTTCGCATCGCTCCGATTCGTGGCAGAATTTTCGACCGCAACGGCCGCGTTCTCGCCGAGAACCAACCGCGGTTTGCGATCAACGTTTACCTCGAAGAACTGCGCAGCCAGTTTTACTTCGAATACACCAACCACATTTTGCCCGCCTACGTCGCCGCACATCCTGAAGTCAGGAAGCAGGCGAAGACCGGGTTGTTGCAAAAAGCAATGTCCGCAATTGGGCTCGATTCAAAACCGGCGAAATT
>JAQGOW010000658.1 GCA_028293405.1 Verrucomicrobiales bacterium | reverse complement strand
CACATCCCCGCCAGCAGTGTCGCCGAATGTGTAGCCTTCTTCGGCGAACAACACCATGTCAGGGGCGTGAGGATCATCTTTGGGGTTGCCCACTCCGTATTTTTTCAGATCTCCAGTGTGAACGACCTTGGAAATTCCTTTCAGGTGGCCGAACGCCTTCTCCACTTGCTTCATCACATCCTTGCGGTTCTTGTCATCAAGCACATAAACCAGCCCGGCGCCTGCCTGACTGACAAACCGAACCGAGCCAGTAGTAACTTTGTTTCCCTTCACTTGGACCAAGCCGGCTTTGTTCAAAACAACGTTTGGAAGAATAATGCTTTTGATCGGCGAAAACCCGTGATCTGACACGACGAAAATCGTTGCGCGCCCCGGAAAGTCTTGTTGCAACGCTTTCCAAATTTCGCCAATACGCTCGTCCGCCTCTTTGATCGCTGCATACGCTTGCTGCGACTTCGGCCCTTTGTCGTGCTGAACGTGGTCGGGATTACCGAGGTGCAACAACGCGAGGTTCGGGTGCTTGTTGGCGATGATCAATTTCAACACGCGCAGATTAACGCCGTCTGTTTCATTTTCATGTTTACGGACACCGCTAGGGAATATTTCGTCGACCAGTGAAAATCCGTTGTCACGACAAAGGTCGAGTACGGCAGGCGTTGTATATCGCTGATACAAGTCGGTCTTGTGCACCTCAGGCGTCGTCCAATCCAGATTTTTTGCATTTCGCGACCCCGGCCAATTGAACGCTGCGGTCGTCAGGCCATTTAATTTCGCGATATCATAGATGGTTGGAACTTTGACGATCTGTTCTTTGTCCAAGACTGGATCAAAGATCAACGTGATCTGTTCCTTTTTCTCGCGGTCGTAGTAGTTGTTACCGACCACACCGTGGACCGCTGGTGTAACGCCTGTCACCAATGTGGTATGGTTCGGCCAAGTTACAGTCGGAGCCACCGCTTTCATTGATTTCGCGCGGGCACCGGCAGCGGCAAGCGCGTGGATGTTGGGCATCTCCGCCTTTGGATCGTCAAAATAGTAGGCTGCCAGTCCATCGACGCTCACAAGCACGACAATGTTCGAATGCACATCCATGTTCTGCGCTCGCGCGGGCGCAATGGAAGCTGCGAGGAGAGCGGCAATAACGAAGTTACGAAAACGCATAGTTCAGCTTTTTTTGTGGTCGCGCTATTCGCGACCGTCTAATGCAGACGCGCGCGACTGGTTTTTCTTCACAATAACTATCGTGCTATGAAATGATTCAACATCGCGATGCACAAAACTATGCAAATTCTTCACTGGTCAAAATATCTGGTGGTCGCGGCTTCTGTATTCTTTGCAAGTGTTGCCGTGGCCGATCCAAAGCCCAACATCGTTCTTATCCTCAGCGAAGACATGGGTTTTTCAGACATCGGTTGATACGGTAGCGAAGTTCCAACGCCAAACATCGATGGATTGGCTACCGCCGGACTGCGGTTCACACAATTCTACAATTCCGCGCGATGCTGTCCTTCGCGGGCGTCACTGATGACCGGGTTGTATCCACATCAGGCGAATGTCGGAGACATGGTCGATGAATATGCGCGCACCGTTCGTAACCAACTCAATTCATCGTCATACTCCGACCACCTGAATCCGAACGCGCCCACGTTGGCGGAATTGTTGCGGAACGCTGGCTATCGCACGGCGATTTCGGGTAAGTGGCATCTTGGGTATCGGACCAACGAATGGCCGAGTGCGCGCGGGTTCGACCGTTCGTTCAGCGTGATTGAGGGAGCGATGAACTACTACGGGTTCGGCATGCAGCACACGGGCATCATCACGAATCCACCGATGATCTTGGATGGAAAGGTTTTCACGCCGCCGCGCGATGGCTTTTTTGCCACAGATGCGTATACCGATTTCGCAGTGCAGTTTTTAAAAGAACAACAAACCCAAAAGCCGTTTTTTCTTTATCTCGCCTACACCGCACCGCATTGGCCATTGCATGCGCGCGCTGAAACCATTTCGCGTTATCGGGGCCATTACAAAAACATCGGCTGGGATAAACTTCGCCAGCAACGATACGATCGGTTGGTGAAGGCCGGCATCATCGACTCGCGCTGGCCATTAGCCCCACGAGCACCTCGCGTTCCGGCTTGGGACAAGGCGTCGCGTGAGCAGCAAGATCATTGGGACGAGACGATGGCCGTTTACGCCGCACAAATCGAAGAATTGGACACGGGCATTGGTCTCGTTCTCAAGACACTGAACGACATCCGCGCGGAAACGAACACGCTCGTGCTGTTTCTGTCGGACAACGGTGGCGCTGCTGAGAACCCAAGCCGCAGTCTGCCTGGATCCGTTTTGGGCACGCGCGAAAGTTATGAAGGTTACGGCATCAACGGCGCACACGTGAGCAGCGGCCCGTTTCGTAAAACGAAAACGTTCACGCATGAAGGAGGGATTGCCACGCCGTTGATCGTTAGATGGCCTGGTGGCATTTCCAAAGCGCAAAACGGAACACTCGTTCGCGAGGTAGGACATCTGATGGATTTCATGCCCGCATTTTTAAACTTAGCTGGCACGACGTTTCCCGCTCAGTGGAATGGCAAACCAACCGTGGCGCTCGAAGGTATCAATCTGTCCGCAGCATTGCGCGGCCATGATTCTGTGCGCATGAAACCGATATTTTGGGAGCACGAGGGACAGCGTGCCGTCAGAGACAGCAAATGGAAGTTGGTTGCCAGTTTCAACGAGCCCTGGGAACTTTACGACATGGAGAAGGACCGAACGGAATTGAGGAATTTAGCCCCAGTCCATCCCGACATCGTGAAGCGTCTCAGCAACGAATACGAAGCTTGGACGAAGCGTGCCGGCGTGAAGCCCTGGCCTGCTCCGCGTTAAAGAAAACAACCTGTCATTTCAATTTGGGGCTGTTCAAAACCGCGGTTTCTCTTACTTTCATGGCCCATGACGCAAGCCATAGTGACTGTGCCAGAATTGGCCAAAGCCATTCGTAACGTTCCTGATTTCCCCAAACTGGGCATTCAATTTAAAGACATCACTCCGCTCCTTGCTGATGCACACCTATACGCGGGGTCGATTGAACTGCTGACTCAAAATTACAAACCCGGCTCCGTTGACGCCATTGTCGGCATTGATGCGCGTGGCTTTATTTTCGCGGCAGCCGCTGCGCTAAGGTTGCAATGTGGTTTTGTGCCGGTTCGTAAAAAAGGCAAGTTGCCCTACCACACTTTCGAAGAGAGTTACGATTTGGAATACGGTTCCAATACAATGGCGATTCACACGGACGCGCTCAAAAAAGGAAGCCGTGTTTTGCTAATCGACGACCTGCTCGCGACCGGCGGCACCGCGGCGGCAGCGGCCAACTTGATGAAGCAGATTGGCGTCGAAATTTTGGAAATGAACTTCGTGATTGAATTGAGTTTCCTCGAAGGCCGAAAGCGGTTGGAAGGTTATCCTGTTCGTTCGCTCATCGTTTACTAAAAAGGATTGAGCGTCCGCCTGCGCCGATGCACCATCGCGTGCAGGAGGTTCGTATGTCATTTCGGAAGCTGTGCGCCCAGCATTGGCGCAAGGTCGCAATCATTTTTCTCGTGCTGCTCGCGGCTTTTGTCGCTGCGAATGTCTGGATTGCCCACGCAGCGCGCTACTGTATTTACACGGACATCGTGACGGTTCCGAAGAACGACGTGGGACTTGTATTGGGCACTGGGCCTTTCACGGCGAAGGGAAACACCAACCTTCACTTCACCGTTCGCGTGCAGGCAGCCGCAAACCTCTATAAATCGGGCAAAGTAAAACACCTGCTTTTGAGCTGTGATAATCACATCCGCGGCTACGATGAACCAACGGAAATGAAAAATGCCCTGCTGAAACTCGGCGTTCCGGATTCGGCCATGACGCTCGATTACGCAGGGTTGCGGACGCTGGATTCCATGGAGCGGGCTCGCAAGATCTTCGGCCAAACAAAACTCACCCTCGTTACCGAACCATTCCACGCGGCCCGCTCCGTCTTTTTAGCGCGTCATTTCGGGATCGAGCCCGTCGTCTTCAGCGCTGAACAACTACCGGCTATGTGGAACAACAATATGGTTGTCCGTGAGGCTGCGGCACGTGTTGTTGCCGTGCTCGATTGCTACGTGTGGCATCGCGGCGCGCATCACCTTGGTCAACCGATTACAATCGACGTTGCTGCTAAGTAGCGTTTGGCCACACCGCTGAGGGCCAAAGTGGATTCCCCTGAACTTGAAAACCAAGTTTGTCCTACTTGCGACGCACCTTCCTGTCAATAGATTAGCGGGGTTACAACAAGGAGAAGACATATCGCCGACTCCACTAACATTGAACCAAGGCACATATCTATGAAACGAAATATCGGGAAATTCGCAGCTAACGTCGCTGCCGCGGGAGTGCTCCTCGGCGCGGCGGTAGTTTACGCGCAACAAAGTCAGCAAAGCGGAAGCAGTGCGACTGATCCACAATCCGGTCAATCCACTCAATCATCTTCGTCAACGTCCTCGTCGTCTGACCAATCCGGTCAAGCGAGCCAAAGTGGCCAATCCGCCCAAAGCGGACAAGCGGGCCAAAGTGGTCAGGCGAGTCAGAGCGGTCAATCCGGCCAAACCAGCGGCGGCATCAGCTCGAGCGCTACGGGTGAATCCGCCGGCGCTCAAGGCCAGATCGCTCAAGCCGCACAGGATCCGCAACAGTTCATCAAGATGGCTTACCAGGAAAACCTGGCCGAAGTGAAGAGCGGTCAAGCCGCTCAACAAAAAGCGCAAAATCAGCAAACCAAAGATTTCGCGCAGACTCTGGTACAGGACCATCAGCAAGCGGTCGATCAACTCAAGAAACTCGCCGATCAAAAGAACGTGCAGGTTTCCGATCAGCTTGATGCCCGGCACCAACGCATGATCGATCAAATGTCCAGCCTCTCGGGCGCGGACTTCGACAAGCAGTTCATGAACACGCAAATCCGCGCGCATAAACGTGCGTTGGCGTTGTATCAACAAGCTGCGCAAAGCAACACCGATTCTGACGTGAAGCAATTCGCGCAACAGAACGTCGCAGCGTTGCAACATCACCTGCAGATGGCGCAACAACAGGGCGGCATCAGCGAACCAGCCGGTGCGGGTAGCTCGCAAGATCAAGGTTCCTCGAGCCAGGGCCAACAAGGTCAATCTGGTTCGTCCAGCTCCTCGAGCCAGGATCAATCCGGTCAATCTGGACAGAGCAGCCAACCCGGACAATCGGGACAGAGCGGCCAATCCAGCCAGCCTAGTTCGCCTGATCAATCCCAACAAAGTCCTAAGTAACCTTTGGGCAGCTTTTATTTTGAGCGCCTGAATCTGAGGACAGGCATCAAAATGAAAGCGGGGGAAACAGTCCCGAGTTCTCGAAAGAAGCTCGGGACTTTTCCTGTACTTATTGGCCAGTCAACTCGGCCGATAAATCAAACCGTTCAAAAACGCCTCCCAACACCCGTATCGCAACCGCCACTTCCACACACATCATAATCGCAGCGCCGAAAGATCCGAGAACAATTCCAATCTCGTTCGGCAGTGCGTAATGACTGAGGAACAAGATCGCTCCGAACACCAACGCAGCCGGAAGCAGGCACAACGCTAATGCCACAATCTGGCCGAACATCAGGATGAGTTGTTGGCCCATTGTCTCGACGCCGCGCGGCGTGGTTTTATCAAACTGAAACCATGCCGGGAGCAAGATGACGCCGGTGTTCTGTAGCAGAATTGCGATCAGGTCCAAGAACGGTAAGACGATGGCGGCTCCCAAACAGCAACCGAGTTTCATCGCGAAAGGCAATGCTTGCGCTCCGAATTTGGCCGGTGAATCCACCAGCAAAACGGCAATCAAAAGACATAGAAAGCACCCCAGGAAT
>JAQGOW010000065.1 GCA_028293405.1 Verrucomicrobiales bacterium | reverse complement strand
AACACGAGCAATCTCGCATACGGAAACGTAGTCTGGGCTATCTCCCGGAGTCCCATGGGTCCGGTTTCAGCGATGCGCGAAACAAGCACGCTTTTTGCTGCCATTTTGGGATGTGTTTTCTTGAAAGAGAAATTCACGTTCCAAAAGGTCCTGGCAGCGATTTTGATCGTTATTGGGAACATCACGCTCCATTCCCGCTGAACCGCGACGTTTTTTCCAGAGACTTCTTCCGCGTAGCCCAGATGCATCGGCATTACGACGCGCAGGAACGGCCCGATCATTACATCTTCACGAATTATGCATTGTGACGGATCGGGCAATTCTCGCCAATGATCGCCGGGCCTTTAATCATCGCGCCGTTTCAACGACCGTTCCGGTTCCGATGAAACCTGATCACCGATATAAGCGCGACCTTCACAGCGATTGTGCAAACCGGGCTGAAGTTTTGCTGAGATAAAACCCGAGATTTTGGCAAGACCTGCCACGCAAACTCGCAGCCTTCGAAGATCTCAGGCATGCGCGGTTTGGGTTAAGTCGAATAAATCGCCCGGCTTCAACATGGCAGATGGGTTGCAGAGCCGGACGCGTCGGCAAGTTGCTTACAACCGCCGACGCTCACTAAAACCTTGTCAACAATTCCAGCAGGTCGCACTTTTGGGTTAGTCGAGTCGTTTGCTCCAAGGCAGAGTGACACGTATATTCCTTGGGCGCGGCGGATCCATCCGCGCTATGGAACGATCAAAGAAAGATTTGAATGACCAACACCAACGTGCTTGAGGTGGGGGAAGCCTCCTTAGCTCCGACGCTCGCTGCTGTTCGCGCTGTCGCCGAAACCAGCGAAGTTGCGCAACGTCCTGTCGTTCGCATTCGCGATTACACGCCCGCAGACAAAGAAGACATCCGGCGAATTTGCTGCGAAACCGGCTACTTCGGAAATCCGATCGATAATTTGTTCAACGATCGCGAATTGTTTGCTGATCTGTTTACGAAACCATACCTGGATTACGAGCCGGAATGGGCGCTTGTAGCGGAAGCCGACGGTCGCGTTGTCGGTTACTTGCTTGGTTCCGTGTGTCCGAATTTTGACTCTCTCCAGATGCGTAGTGGTTTTCGCACAACAATGAAAATGTTGCTGCGTTTGGCGACCGGCCGCTATTCGAACCATCCCCGCACCCGTCGGTTTATAAAGTGGCTGTTGTTTTCGGGGTATAAAGAACAACCAAAACATCCGCGCAATGCCGCTCATCTCCATTATGACATGGAGAAAGCCTACCGTGGCGGTGATGCCGGGCGACGGCTTTGGCAGGAATTTATTCGGCGCGCCAAGGCCGCTGGCCTGACGACCTGTTACGGTTCGTTTTTCTCGACTCCGAAACGCCGACCGGAGGTCGCACACTCGCGTTACGGCTTCAAAGTATTCGATCGACGGCGCACGACGATGTTTGAACCCGAAATCGCCGAGCCGGTCGAAGTCGTGTGCGTCGCGAAGGAAATATAATTCCACGCGCCCGATGAAACGGATTTTTTTCACCCTCGCCAGCGCGCGTTCCGGAACTCTTTTCTTGCGGGGGGTTTTTCAAAACAACGTCCGCAATTGTGATTGCCGACATGAACCGTTTTTCGACTGGGGTAATCCAACCTTGTTCGGGCCTGCGATTTATGATGCTTACGCTGGACGTCACGATCGCATCCGCGAACGCCTGCTCGCGAAGAAGCGATACATCGACAAATTGCCCGGCGATATTTATTTGGAGTCGAGCCATGCATTTTTGAAATCGATGCACGTGGCGGCTTTTGAGGTATTTCCGGAACTCGAACTCATTCACGTCGTGCGCGATCCGCTTCGCGTGGCGAGGAGTGAGGCGTATCGCGAAGAATGGCGACGTCGCGTTCACGCGCCCTTTCATTTCTACAAAGGTGACGACGGCGAACGTCATTTTTGTTGGTCGCTCACGGGCAACGAAGAGATTTTCCGACATTTTGAAAGTCGCAAACTGACGTTGTTCCAGTGGTATCTGGTGCAATGGATTGAGATCGAAAATCGTGCCATGGCGTTCCTGCGCCAACATAATCTTCAGGAACGTTGTTACACGCTCCATTCGCCGCGTGATTTGAATGATGCGGATAAAATTCGCGCGATGCTCAAGCATTTCGAACTGCCGATGAACACCGAAAAAGTGGTGCTCGCCGGTCGCCGAAATCAAAGCTTTGGCTACAAGGCAAACGACACGTCGACGGAAGAACTCGAGTTTAATGAGGTTGTAAGTGACATGCCGACACGGTATCTAGAGATTTTCCGGAGTGAACCTTACACCAATTTTGGATGGGCGAACCGATTGCATCGGTTGGAGGCGACGTCTAGTTTGCACCATGCGCACTAGAGTATTCGTCCCATTTCTATGGGTTTGCGTGATCAGCGCCCTCGCGGGTTGCCGCACAATGAAACCGCTCCCACCGGCTAATTTGAAAGAACCGGGCTGGACGGTGCGCGAAGGACAAGCAGTTTGGAAACGCAAAGCAAGCGAGCCGGAAATCGCTGGTGAAATCTTGCTCGCGACTCGCAGTGACGGACGCGCATTTGTGCAGTTCAGCAAGAATCCATTTCCGCTGGTGATTGCGCAAAGCACCACCAA
>JAQGOW010000610.1 GCA_028293405.1 Verrucomicrobiales bacterium | reverse complement strand
ATGCGCGCATCAGCACGCGTGCCGGCTTGCGCCTGGGCGGTCGTGAACCGGTGATGTTGCCCGATGTGGCGATGGAAGTTTCCGTGTGGTACGAAAACCAATACCGCACCGCCAGCGGCACCTACGGTTTCAACGACGACCGCGACCTCAAGGAGCAGTCGCACCTTTTTTGGGCGCGCGCGCTTTTCATCTACACAACCAAGACGCATCATAACTTCAGCCTGAGCCTGAGCGCCGGTGGCAGCATGGATGTCGATCGATTTAGCGCATACAGAGTCGGTGGCGACTTGCCGTTGACCTCGGAATTCCCGCTGATTTTGCCTGGATATTATTATCAAGAACTCAGCGCGCGAAAATTTGTCTGCTTCACCGGCGAATACTCGTTTCCCCTCGACGACGCGCAGCGTTGGAGCTTGAAAGGACTCGGCAGCGTCGCCGGTGTCGATTTCTTGCCGGGCGATCGTGAGCCGCGCCACTTCAACTCAGGTATTGGCACTGGCATCGGTTTCCGTTCAACTTCCGGTGTCTGGCAGGTGATTGGCAGTTACGGCTACGGTTTCCAGGCGTTGCGCTCGAACGGTTACGGTGGCCAAAGCATCGGCCTCCTGTGCCAAATTGATCTCGAAGCCCGCCATCGCGCCCGCGGAATCCTGCTCGATCCTACGAGCCCCGAACGCTCCCGCGGCCTCTTCCATTTCCTGCAGAACGTTTTCTAAATTTATCGTTCGGATTTCGGATTTCGGATTTCGGATTTGTTCAGCCCAACGCCATCAATCTCATCACCGCCTCCTGAGAAAACTCCTCCCGTTTCACCTCACCCGCAACTTTCCCTTCCCTCATCACCAAAATCCTCCGACTCAAATTCATCACCTCCGGCAGCTCCGACGAAATCACCACAATCCCCAACCCATTCATCGCGAGTTCATCCAGCAATTGGTGAATCTCCGCTTTGGCGCCGACATCAATCCCGCGCGTTGGTTCGTCCACAATCAAGATGCTGCACTCCCGCGCCAGCCATTTTGCCAACGCAATCTTCTGCTGATTCCCGCCGCTGAGCCCTGCAATCGGCGCGTCCATCGTCGGCGCTTTCACGCGCAATCGTTCCGAATACCGCTGCACCACCGCGCGTTCCTTCGCGCGATTCACAAACCCAAAATTCGTCAGCCGTCCTAAACTCGCCATCGAAGTGTTCTCGCGACAATTCATCGTCAGCACCAAACCCATTCGCTTGCGATCCTCTGGCAAAAGCCCAATTCCGTTCCTCAACGCGTCCGAAACAGAACCGAGTGCAATTTCTTTTCCTCGAACAAAAACTTTTCCACTCGCGGCTGGATCCAGGCCAAATACCGCCTGCGCCACTTCACTGCGCCCCGCCCCAACCAGCCCGGCGAACCCTAGCACTTCTCCAGCACGCAAAGTAAAACTGACATCATGAAACTTTCCCGGGGACGACAAATCGTCGACGCGCAAAAGCTCCTCACCCAACTCACGGCCAAGATGCTGTGGCGTTTGAAAGACAACGTCGCGTCCAACCATTTGATGAATGACGCGCTCCTGATTAGTCTCACCAATCTTCTCGGTGCTGACATGCCGCCCATCGCGCAAAACGGTGATCGCATCGCACACCTGAAAAATTTCCTCCATCCGATGCGACACATAAATGACCGTAATCCCGCGCGCCTTCAATTCGCCGAGCAACTCAAACAACCGTTCACTTTCACTTACCGACAACGAGCTCGTCGGCTCATCCATAATGATGATTTTTGCATTGGTCCCGAGAGCCGCCGCGATTTGCACCAACTGTTCCTGTCCCGTCGAAAGGCTCGCAATCGGAACATCCAGCGGTAGGTCCGCTTTAATCTCCGCAAGCATCGCCGTCGCTCGTGTCCGCATTGCCGTTCGATCCAACAACCCGCCCACAGTCGTCGGCAACGCTCCCAAACAAAGATTTTCTGCAACGGTGAGATTCGGACAAAACGCCAACTCCTGATGCACCATGGCAATCCCAAGCTCCCGCGCAATCAGCGGCGTAGTTGGGTGAATCGGTTTCCCATCCAGAAGAATTTCCCCCGCATCCGCCGTATAAACCCCCGCAAGAATTTTCCCAATCGTGCTTTTCCCCGCGCCATTCTCCCCAATGAGCGCATGACAACTCCCGCGCTCCACCTCAAACGAAACCCCATCCAGCGCGAGCACGCCGGGAAAACGCTTCGTGATATTCCTGAACGTCAGAAAAGACATGAGGAAACCACCGATGGCCACAGATAAACACAAATTTGAAAAACTCGGATAGGAACTGCTTCATCCGTGTCCATCTGTGTTTATCTTTGGTTAAATTTCTTAAGCTTTGCTCAGGCCCTTCACAAAATTCTCAATCCGATCCAGCCCTTTCTCCAAATTCGCCATACTCGTCGCGTAACTAATGCGAATATAATCATCCGCACCAAACGCCACACCCGGCACAGCCGCGACCTTCTCCTGCTCAAGCAACTTTGCGCAAAAATCCATCGAGTTCAGTCCGAGCTTCGAAATATTCGGGAACAAATAAAACGCGCCCTTCGCATTCACGCACGTAACACCAGGCATGCTGCTGAACCGCTTCCACGCATACGCACGACGACGCGCAAACTCTTCCAACCAAACCTGGAGATGATCCTGAGGCCCATTCAACGCCGCCACAGCACCTTTCTGCGCGAACGAAGTCGGATTGCTCGTCGTGTGACTCTGCACGGCGTCGAGCGCCTTCGCGATCGGTTCCGGTGCAGCGATCATCCCGATACGCCAACCCGTCATCGAGTAAGCCTTGGCCAGACCGTGCACGATAATCGTGTGGTCATAATGCGCCGGCGAAAAACTCGCGACACTCGTGTGAGTCGCGCCGTCATAAACGAGCTTCTCATAAATTTCGTCGCTCATGATCAACACGCCTTTTTCGACGCAAATATCACCAAGCGCTTTGATTTCCTCGCGCGTATAAAGCGAACCCGTCGGGTTGCTCGGCGAATTCAAAATAAACAAACGCGTCCGCGGCGTGATCGCGGCGCGAAGCTGTTCCGCCGTGACCTTAAATTCAGTCTTGTCGCTCGTCTCGAGAATCACCGGCGTCGCCTCGGCGAGCTTCACCATCTCGGGATAGCTCAACCAATACGGCGCAGGAATGATGACTTCATCGCCCGCCTCGCAAGTGGTCATGATCACATTGGCGCACGAATGTTTGCCGCCGCAGTTGATGATGATTTGCGACGGCTTATACGTCAGCCCGTTGTCGCGTTTAAATTTATCCGCCACAGCCTGGCGCAATTCCGGGATGCCGCTGCTCGGCGTGTATTTAGTGAACCCGTCATTGATCGCCTTGATGGCTGCATCGCAAATATGTTTCGGAGTCGCAAAATCAGGTTCACCCGCGCCGAAGCCCACGACATCAATCCCATCCGCCTTCATCTGCTTCGCCTTGGAATCAATCGCCAAAGTAATGGAAGGCGTCAGAGCCGCCGCGCGTTTAGAAATCTTATATTTCATGCGCGCGTAATATGAACGAACGGTGCCCGAAAACAATATCAGAGCGAAAGGCAGAAAAGCTCCAAGCTCCAAGAACCAAGCTCCAGAGAAACTTCAAATTCCAAGCT
>JAQGOW010000589.1 GCA_028293405.1 Verrucomicrobiales bacterium | reverse complement strand
GTTATGCGCAGGCGGTGTAGCGGCGGTTCAGCAGGGCACTTAGCGGCCTGATAATGAAAGCTCCAAATCCCAAGCTCCAGGCTCCAGAGAAATTCCAAAGTTCAAGCTCCTTCAAAATGCGGTGTGTTCAAATTGCGTCCGTTTGTGTTTAGGATGGACACGGATGAGGCCTGAGATTTTGCCAACACATACGGCTGCGTTGTTTGATGCGGCGGTCGAGCGCGCTGTTGCCTTGCTGCGCGCGGGCGAAATTGTCGCATTGCCGACGGAAACGGTTTACGGGCTCTCGGCAAATGCGTTCGATCCGGCAGCAGTGGAGAAAATCTATCAGGCGAAGGGCAGGCCGGCACATAACCCGATCATCGTCCACGTCGCGAGTTACGCGATGGCGGTTGAGTGCGTTGCGCATTGGCCTGAGTCGGCGCAAAAGTTGGCAAAGTCGTTTTGGCCGGGACCGCTTACCATGGTGTTGCCGAAGTCGGCGAGAATTCCACAAATCGTCACGGCTGGCGGTAATACGGTTGGTGTGCGGTGGCCGAGTCATCCGTTGATGCAGGCGGTGATTGCGAAGTGTGGGTTTCCGTTGGCGGCGCCGAGCGCGAATCGGTCGAATGAGATTTCGCCGACGACAGCGGAACATGTGCGAAAAAGTTTGGGTGACGCTGTTCCGCTAATTGTCGATGGCGGAGCGGCGAATGTCGGCATTGAGTCGACGGTGGTTGATCTCGCGTCGGAGCGGCCGCGTATCTTGCGACCGGGCATGATTCACGAGGAGTCGTTGTCGGCGGCGCTTGGCGATTTGTTGGTAAACGGCGAAAGCAGTGGAGGGGCGTTGCGCAGTCCAGGGATGTTGCCGAAACATTATGCGCCGAAAGCGAAGCTGGTGGTGCTTGATTGGAACTCAGCGGAACAGTTGAGATCACAGATTAGGGATCTCAAATATCAAAGTGCGGATGTGTGGGTTATCGCACATACCGAAATCCCGTTGCAGCATGATTGGCGACAAGTCTCGGTCATACCACACGACGCGGAGGCGTTTGCGCGCGCGCTTTACGCGGAACTGCACCGTTGCGATGAAGAAGGCGCGAAACTGATCGTTGTGGAAGCGCTTCCGGATGATGCGGCATGGCGGGGGATTGCGGATCGGCTGGCGCGAGCGGCTGCCGCTGAGTCGTAGTCGGCTGAATCCGAGGAGACGAGAGATTAGGTAGCATTGACGAATAGCTTGAAGTTTCGCACGCTGCCAGCCGTCAAATGCGATACATGAAATTAGTGTGTTTCGCTTGCTGCGCAATTACTTGCGCTGTGCAGGCCCAAACCCAAACGAATAAGACGCTTCCCCTGAGTTTGCAGCAGGCCGTTGAACTGGCTGTCGAACACAACCTGGATGTTCAAATCCAACGGTACACGCCGTTGAACGATACCTTCTTGTTAGCCGAAGCGACGGCTGCATACGAACCGGCTCTCAACACCAGCGTGAGACGGCAGTGGGCATATCAACCCAGCAGCATCAGTGCGACAGGCGTTCAAAATCTATCGACCCGTTCGGATGATTCGACTTTTTCGGCGGGCATCGGCGGCGCCGGCGGTGGCCTGGCAACGACGCCTTGGGGGCTGGGCTATTCGTTATCGACCACGATTGATAAGACGACGTTTCGGCGCTTCGATGAAAACTCGCTTCCGTTTTTGTTCGATCAAGGGACGACGTTTGCTGGAATTACTTTACAACAACCGTTGTTGCGCAACTTTTGGATCGATGCAACTCGTCGCGACATTCTAATCGCGCGCAAGACGATCAAATTCGATGAACTCGGATTCCGGCTGCAAGTGATCAACATCATAGCGCAAACGGAGCAGGCGTATTACGACTTGGTGTACGATGTTGAAAACGTGAAGGTGCAGCAAGAGGCGGTAGAGCTTGCGGCGGAACAAGCGAGGGAAGATCGCAAGCGCGTTGAAGTCGGCTCGATGTCGCCGCTGGATGAGCAGCAGACTGAATCGCAATTGGCGAGCAGTCGCGCGGCGTTGTTGGCGGCACAACAAACGTTGGGGACGCAGCAGAACGTGGTTAAATCGCTGATTAGCGACAAGTTTACCGAAATTTACAATGTCACGATCGTGCCGACAGACCGGTTGGTGGCAGTGCCTGAGACGTTGGATTTGCAGGAGAGTTGGCGCACCGGAGTGAAGATGCGGCCGGATTTGCAGCAGGCGAAAGTGGATTTGGAGCGCAGGGGGATTACGTTGAGATATTCAAAGAACCAGTTGTTTCCAGAGGTGGATTTGACTGGAACTTACGGCCGACGCGGTGTGGAACCCACGGTTGGTGCCGCATTAGACGATATTCCAGAGGACCGGTTTCCGACGTATTCGTATGGCATCGTTGTGAGTGTTCCGTTGGGAGCGCGTAGCCAGCGCGCGGCTTACCGCTCGGCCAGGGCGTCGATTGAAACGGCGCAGTTGCAATACAAGAAAGCAGAACAGATCATTTTGATCGCAATAGAAAATGCGGTTGGAAATATCAACAGTTCGATGGAGAAGATTCGAGCCGATCGTGAAGCGCGCGAATATGCCGAAGCGGCGCTCCAAGCGGGACGCAAGAAATTGGAGGTCGGAAGGAGTACGACGTTTGAAGTCCTTGGTTTGCAAAGCAAGCTGACGGCGGCGCGCACGGCAGAAATTCAATCGTTGGCGGAATATAACAAAGCGCACTCGGTGCTCACGCAGTGGGAAGGAATGACCTTGGAGAAGCACCGGTTAAACGTGAAAGTAAAATAACGGAGCGCCGAAATATTCGGCGAGCCTGAATGCCAGAAGTCCTCACATCCAGTCTTCGTCCGACCGTTAGTGGCAAATTCTTTCGGGTCGGTGAGAAGAAGTTTTACCTCAAGGGTGTGACGTATGGGCCCTTTGCGCCGAATGCCGAGGGAGATCCTTTCCAAACGCATAAGCAAACGGCGCGCGATTTTGAGCAAATTCGAAAACTCGGCGCGAACCTGCTGCGGATTTATTACGTGCCGCCAAGATGGTTTCTGGATCTTGCCGCCGAGCACGATCTGAAGTTGCTCATCGATATTTGCTGGGACAAACACACTTGTTTTTTGGATTCGCCGGACAGGTGCGAGCGCGCGAAGAATGCGGTGCGGAGCGCGGTGCAAAGTTGCGCGAGGCATCCGGCCGTTTTTGCCTACAGTGTGGTGAATGAAGTTCCGGCAGACGTCGTCCGCTGGAGCGGCGCTGAGCGCGTTGAGAAATTTATCGATGAACTGATCGGCGTAGCGAAGGACGTCGACCCCGAATGTCTCTGCACGTTTGGAAATTATCCACCGACTGAATTTCTCGCGCCGCACCTGGTCGATTTCTTTTGTTTCAACGTTTACCTCCACAACCAGCGGCCATTTGAAAATTATTTGGCGCGTTTGCAAATGATAGCGAACGAAAAGCCGTTGGTGTTCGGAGAGTTTGGCATCGATACGATTCGGGAAGGCGAAGCGCAGAAATGCGAGATGCTCGACTGGATGATTGAGTCGGCGTTTCGCGGGGGCGCTGCGGGAGCGATCGTTTTCAGCTTCACGGACGAATGGTTTAAAGACGGACGCGAGATTTCGGAGTGGAGTTTTGGGCTGACCACTCGCGAGCGTCAGCCTAAGGATTCTTTTGCGGTGGTGCAAAAGAAGTTTGAAGCTGCGCCGTACTTTTCTTTGCCGCGCGCTCCCAAGGTTTCGGTTGTTGTCGCCTGCTATAACGGCGGTCGGACATTGCAGGCGTGTTTGGATTCGTTATTGCTGCTGAATTACCCGGACTACGAAGTGATCCTGGTCGACGACGGATCAACTGACATCACCCCGCAGGTTGCTTCGTTGTATAAAAAAGTGCGCTACTGCCGATTGTTGCATCATGGACTTTCGGTTGCGCGAAACGCCGGGATCGAATTGGCGGAAGGCGAAGTGGTGGCGTTTACAGATGCGGACTGTCGCGCGGATGAGGATTGGCTGTACTACATTGTTAGCGATTTGTTGAAGGGCTCATTCGTCGGCGTTGGGGGACATAATTTTTTACCGCCGGATGATTCCGCGCTGGCGGCCGCGGTAATGGTTGCACCGGGTGGGCCGGCGCACGTGATGCTCACGGACCGGGTTGCTGAACATATTCCCGGATGCAACATGGGGTTTTATAAATGGGCGTTGGAAGAAATTGCCGGGTTTGATCCTATTTTCGAAA
>JAQGOW010000584.1 GCA_028293405.1 Verrucomicrobiales bacterium | reverse complement strand
GGAATTCCAAACCGTCGCACGGGTCGGTGCTGTATCAAGGATGATCGAACCTTTGAACTGGCCCGCTTCGAATTGCATCGTGCCCATAGGCGCTGCGCCGGGGTCGCCGCCGTAGGTCAGGACGGCGTTGGTGAAGGTCGTCGTCGCCGCGACCTTAAACATGTGTGTGTCCGTCAAGTAATCCGCTTGGATGATTGTAACCGTTGGAATCGGATCGATGAACACAGTCGTCGAGATCGAGCTGCCGTTATAGCTCGCCTTGAGAGAAATGCCTTTGCGGCCGCTAACGACCGTGGTCGTAATCGGGAACGTAACACTGTAAACGCCGAAGGGCACGGTGACAGTCGCGGGCACCTGCATCGTGGTGGCATCGCCGCTGACCAACGTGATCGTCGCGCCGGCGGCGGCACGTGGGAAGTTGTTCAACGTCACCGTGCCGGTGAGCGGTTGTCCGCCGACCATTTCCGGTGCGCTAACACCTGAAACTGAAATCACCGGGGCTGGACTCAATGAAACGGAACCGGAAATCGTCTGGCCATTTAACGTGGCTGTAATCGGAACGAGTGTCGTTGCCGTAACAGGCGCAGTATTCACGGAGAAGCTCATCACCGTGTAGCTTTGTGGCAAGGTCATTGTAGGAGCGACCGTCACGAGAGACGTATCGCTGCTCGTCAAAGAAACCGTTGCGCCGCTTGCTTGTGCTGGGATGTTCAACGAGACGGAACCATAAGTGCTGAACCCGCCTTCGACAGCGTTGAACGCGAGGGTCGAAAGTTTGACGACCGGCGTTAGCGTCAACGTCGTAGAACTGCTGACCGAGCCGTCGGTTGCATACAATTTTAACGTTGTCGGGACCGTCAGATTCGTTCCACCAGTTGCGATGGTAAACGACGCGCTGTTTGCGCCTTCAGGGATTGTGACCGAAGCAGGCGTGGAAACCAAATTCGTGTCAGTACTCAGGAAGCTGATGTTAACGCCGCCAGCCAGAGCGGAGCCACCAAGGGTTACGGTGCATTGAGCATTATCGCCGGGAACGACGTTGGACGGACTGAGCGTGATCGACGCGAGTTGCGTCGGGGCGGGAGCGCCCGGTGCAAACACGACAGCAACTGCGCCAACAGGAATCGACAAGCCGTAGCTGTAATAGCCGTTGTAGGCGGAGCCAACAACATTGCCATTGGCATCAATGCCAGTGGCGACACCATTGGTGTAACCGGCAGGCAAGTATTGGTTCAAATCGACAACGCTATTGGCATTGCCCGTCCACGCGAGAGCGTGGCGAATTGAGCCGGGGGTATACGGCACGCCAGTCCAAGCTTCACCAACCTGCATCGTCGCATTCATTGCGTTCACGCGAGAATCCACGTAGCCAGCGGGGTGCAAATCGACCGCGCTGTTTGCAGTGCCCGACCAGAGCATGGCGTGCAGATGCGAAACGAGGTCAGCTGCTGAATAGGCCCAGCCAGCTTCTTGCGTTCCAGAAGTGCAGGTAGATTCCGAAGCGTCGAACCCGATAGGATTTAAATCCACAGCGGTCGCCGCCGAACCATTCCACTTCACCGCATGACTGGTAGTGTGGTAACCGGTGTTGTCGCCATCAGGATACGCGAACGACGAAACGTAGCCGACTTCTTCACCGTCTTTGCAACCGAATGCGCGTGAAAACGGATACGTGAATGGCGGGTGCAGATCAATGCAGCTTCCTGCAGTCCCATGCCAGCACATCGAGTGCGACGCGGTGACAAAGTAAACCTGGTTTTGTGCGTATCCAACCTGTTCGCCGTTGTCGACGCCCAGGCAATACGAGAACGAATAGCCGCTGGGATTCAGATCAGAGTATGAGCTGGCGGACCCGTTCCAAACGAGCGCGTGAATTCCTGTCGGCGTATAACCCCAGCCGCCTTGTTCGATGTCATCGGCGCACATCGCCATCGAGTAGTAACAATTGGCCGGATTGAGATCGACGGCAGTCAGCGCGTTGCCCGTAACGAGCACCGCGTGTGAATAGCCGTTCGCGGCCTGAGCACCGCCAACTTGTTTGCCACTGGCACCGCCACGCAATTCGCCGGCAGCGCTTCCTGCGGGAGTGACGTCGTTCGAGTAATACTGTTGACCGAACGCGTGCCACTGCATCAGCAGCGCGCACGTGCTCGAGATTAAAATCTTAAAAGATCGTTTCATAAATGAGTTGTTTGAGTGTGTGTTTGTTATTTCGGTTATAGAATGAAGGGCGTGGTCGGTACTGTGATTGTTCCTCCCGCGCTGCTGACGATGACCATGTATTGCGGATCGTATGAGATGTAGCCCATGACCGTGCCGCCATAGCGACTGCCGCCTCCATTTTGCACTTCGCCTTGATACGTGCCGTCTGGACGATACGCGTACAAACGCGCGGAAGGATTGGAACTGCTCGCTTTAATGAGCATCTGGCTGGTGGGTGCGTCGTAATAGCACTTGCTGATTTTGATTGTGTCGAGATTGCTGCCGCCGCTGCTTGTGCTGCCACCGCCGCCGGAACTGCCGGAGGCAAATGCGCTGATCGGTTGATTGACTAATTGAATTCCGAGCGCCACCAGCAGCGCCGTCAGAATTGTTTTCACTGCAATGGTGACTTTATTTTTCATAACGTGTGTCTTTGCTTTGTTGTTCTGAACTCGTGAACACGATCAACACTGACCGCTCAAGTAGTTCGAACTCTCACTTAGCAGCGGCCATGCCAGTGAAGGGGCTGGTGTCAGTTCGGGAGAAATGCAGACGATGAAGTAAATGGGCTCCGGCTCACAAAACACCTGTGTTAGCAGTGTGTTCATGAGATCGGGAAGTGGAGGAAATTATTTCGAAAAATCCCGGTTCACTATTTTGGCAACGTGATCGCCACTTGGTTTGTGTTCCGGCTTCGGTTCAGTTTTCCGCAATCGGAGCACCTGCGAGGCGGCACATGGATTGTGTGTCGCAAACAAAAAAGTCGGTAGTGGTGGACGTTCGCGTCAACCGCAGCACGATTGATGCGTTGACGTTTTCAAAGACGAGTGGAAAATGTGAGCGTGGAGCCCGAACGCGGGATTGGACCATTTCTTTCAAGCGACGGACTTACCCGGCCACGTTACAAATAGAATGTCATTTTGTAAGTTTCACGTTCAGTCTTTCGTAGTATTCAGGGGAACAAACCAAATATGAAAAACATCCTTATCGCTGTCCTGCTCGGGACGACTGTTATGTTCGGCGCGCTTTATCTGCGCGAAACCAAAAAAAGTAATGATGTCCGGACCAATACCTCAGCGCTTGAGGAGAAGGTCGTTAAATTGCAGTCGGCTGCCGATTCGAACGAGCGCCAGAAAACCGCGTTGCGTGAAGAACTCGAACAAGCCCGCACAGAAATTGCGGCAAACGGTCAACCAAATGATCCGGCAAAACAAACCAAGAATGTTCAAGCGACCGAGGCGGCTTCGGATCTCGCGACTGCGGAAAAATCCACTCCGAACTTCAACAAAGCAATTGCGGGCATGGCCGAAGAAATGTCCAAGAATCCCGAACTCAAAGAAATGATCAAGAGCCAGCAAAAGGCGGCGCTTGGACCGATGACCGAGAAGAATTATGCCAAGCTTTTTGCTCAGCTCAACCTTACCTCTGAACAATCGGCGACGTTGAAAGACTTGATTGTTGGCAAACAACTGGCCGCCGCTGAGGTCGGCATGTCCATGCTCGACCCAACCCTCGACACCGATAAGCGCGCCGAACTCACCAAGCAAATTAAAACGGCGAACGACGAAGCAGACGGCAAGATCAAAGAGTATCTCGGCGATTCGAAATATTCTGAATTGCAGACCTACGAAAAAACGTTGGCGCAACGAATGGTCATCAACGGATTCAAAGATCAACTCGCCGGCGGCACTGGCGTCAGCGACGCGCAGGAGAATGATCTGCTCAAAGCCATGCAGCAGGAACAAGCCGGCTTTAAATTCACGACCGACTTCTCCGATAAATCCAAATTCAACGGCGACTTCTCCAGCATGTTCACTGAAGACAAAGTGAACACGTATTTCCAGGAACTGAGCCAACTTAATAACCAATACCTCACTCGCGCGGAAGGCATCCTGACCTCCGATCAATATTCAGCGTTCAAGAAATATTTGGACGGCCAAACTGCGATGCAAAAGATGGGCATGCAAATGGCTGCCAAAATGTTCGGCACCGGCAAAACCGCAAAGTAGGCACTTCAGCAAGGCCTCCGATCTCACCACGGGCGGGTGCGCTTCAGATGCTCGGGGTGTTTCACGCGTGCGATTGGTTTCTCGCGAAGGGCTGACTCGTCGTCTGTCATCGGCTCCGTCTCCGCCGAACTTTTGAGCGGCGCTGCGGTCAGCGAATCGCCAATCATTCCCAGCAGTTCATTCCGGCCCGCCCCGGTCTTTGCGGAGCATTTGAAAATCTCCGGCAACTGTTCAAACAACGGCGCGATGCGCTCCGTGAACGTCGCGATGTTCGCCTCCACTTTCGAGGGCGACATCCGGTCGGTCTTGGTAAAGACCAGAACCAACGCGATGGAGCGGCCGGTGAGCCACTTCAGGAACTCAAGATCAATTGCCTGCGGAGGCACGCTCGAGTCGATGAGCACGAACACGCCGGAAAGATTCTTCCGGTTTTGCAGGTAGTGGAGCACCGCGTCGTTGAACCGCGCGCTGTCCTTTCGCGCCACTTGCGCGAACCCGTAGCCGGGCAAATCCACCAACCGCCACCTTTTGTTCATCGTGAAAATGTTGATCAGCTTGGTGAAACCCGGGGTGGGGGATACGCGCGCCAAACCGTCTTTGCCCGCGAGCATGTTCAGCAGCGAGGACTTCCCCACGTTCGACCTCCCGATAAAGGCGAATTCCGGCAGCGACTCGTCCGGACACGAATCCAGATCCGGAGCGCTGCAATCAAATATGGCGGATGAAATGTTCATAATGGCAATCCTGCCCGTCACTCTCGCACTCATTCTGCCCGACTGAAACAACCAACTACTGATTTCCTCTGGCCCACGGACGCCATGACGGGAGCCCGTCCTTGCTTGAGGGGTGCCCCCGACGCCGCCACTGGCGTCCCCGAAAGTTCCAGGGGAGCCCCTGATCCCGCTGGGGAAGCCCGCAATGCCGCCGGGGAAGCCCCCGATGCCGCTGGGGGAGTCCCCAGTCCCGTTGGGGGAGTCCCTAGTCCCGTTGGGGGAGTCCCTAGTCCCGTTGGGGGAGTCCCTAGTCCCGTTGGGGGAGTCCCTAGTCCCGTTG
>JAQGOW010000580.1 GCA_028293405.1 Verrucomicrobiales bacterium | reverse complement strand
TCCCGCGGCGCCAGCTTTGAGCACGCGCGTGGCGAACTCGTCTTCGGAGCAGGCGGTCAAAATGAGCACGGGCAATTTTGGGCGAAGCATTTTGATGTCGCGCAAAATATCGATGCCGCTGCGGCCGGGCATGGTGATGTCGAGAACGACGACGTCCCACTCTTTGGTGCCGATTTGCTCGAGAGCTTCGCCGGCATTGGAGGCTTCACCGACAATGGCTTTGCCGAAGCCCGTCTGAATGAGCTGCTTCAATCACATGCGAATGAGCGCGTGATCGTCGGTGATGAGAATGTGCATATTATTTCGGTCTGGCAGAAAGTTGTTCCATGACTTCGCGCACGGAGATGGCAACCTCGGTGGTGAGTTGCGAGAGTTGCTGAATTTTAGGCGCGAGCGTGTTCGATTTGGACAGGGTGGCCTGAAGGACGGCGAGTTCGAGACCGAGGATGGTGAGTTTCTGGGAAATGTCGTCGTGGATTTTGCGCGCGAGCTGTTGATTGCTCGCAGTGTCGGCACTTGGTTGTTTCGGCGTACGAATCACGTCAGTGGTCCAAAACCTGACTTTGTCACGAGTAGTAATACCGCAGCGTGGGCGATGGTTGCCAGATTTTGTTTTATTTACATCAGAGGCTACGTTAACACAGTAGCCGCTCACCCCACGGCACCTAATGGTAATGTATCGAGTTTTGTTGCTTATCCGCAATAGAGGCAATCGCCAGGCACTGGAATCGGGCCTGGAGAAGGAGTATCAACTCGTCTCACCCGACACCGAACCAGCTCACGAGTCGGAAAGCATTACCGAACACTTGCACCGCCTTCTCGAACAGAACTTCGACTTGGCCATCATCGACGGGCCGATGTTGAAGCAGCTTAAATCCAAGGTGCGGAAGTGTCGTGAAGCGCGTGCGCCGGTGTTTTTGCCGTTTCTACTTTTGACGGTTCGACGCAAAGGGAACATCCCAACGCGCGCGTTGGGCAAGTTGGTGGATGATGTGATCGTGAAGCCCGTGCATCGGACGGAATTGTTTGCGCGGGTGGAGAATTTGTTGCGTCGACGCGAACTGTCCATGGTTTACAAAAAGGAACACGACACGGTGACGCGTTTGGTGGTGACGGACGACGTGACTGGATATCACAACACGCGATATTTGCGCCGCTACATGGATAAATTTTTCGGCGCGCAGAAGTTGCGGGGGAAACGGCTGTCGCTGGTGTTTTTCGACATCGATGATTTTAAAACGGTTGTCGATACCTACGGGCATCAGATGGGGAGCAAGGTCTTGCGCGAGATTGCGCAGGCGGTGAACAAGGTGCTCGATGCCGAGGATCGAATTGTGCGCTATGGCGGCGATGAGTTCGTGGTCGTTTTGCCGGGACAGGACAGAGCGGCGGCGGCGATGAAGGTCGAGGCGATGCGCGAGGCGATCAGTGAGACCGAGTTTTTGGATAAGGAAGAATTTTTCGTGCGCGTGACAGCGTCGTTCGGCATGGCGACATTTCCGCACGATGCGAAGGACGAGGAAAGTTTGCTCGCCGCGGCAGACGAGTGTTTATTCGAGAGCAAGCGCCAAGGGAAAAACCGCATTACGTTACCGCGCAGTCGGCGGCAGATGTATGCGTTTAGTTTGCGTCAGGGGCCACCAACTGTTCGCGAGAAACCTGACCGTCAGGAGTGACGCGGAAGGTGAAGGGTAAACCTCGTCGCAGGACAACGCTTCGGAATTCCAAACCGTATACGGTGGCCGCTTGGCCATCGGTGGATTCGCGCCAGACGGGCGTAGATAAAAACCAATCAAGGCGACGCGCGGGTTCGGTTCGGCGCGCGGCTTCGACGACGGGGGATTTCACTTCGGGAACAATCTTACCAAGTGACTCGATTTTATGTTGAAACGGATACGCGAGGAAATGGGCGTAAACATTTGTTTGTTGGACAACGGCGCGGAAGCGTTGGGGGCCGAATGGTTCGGGGTAGACGTAAATCGGCGCGGTGCTGTGCGTTTCGGCGCGCGCAAGATTCGCGGAAGCATTGTTGCACCAGGCGCAGATGCCAATGTAAACAGCCACGAGACTCAGACCGGTTTGCCAGATGCGCATGGTTCGTTGTGGTCGCGCGCGGCTGAAAGCCCACGACGCGACGAGCAGTCCCCAAATGACAAGATCAATGATATAAACCCAATTGAGACTGACGCGTCGCCAGTCAAACGGCCAAAAGAGCACCACACCGTAGGCGTTCCACAAATCAGCAAACACGTGACCGGCGACGCCGAGCGTCGTAAGACCGAATATTATTGAGGCGGAAAGGTTCGGGTAATAGCGGCGGAATACGACTGTGGCGAGCACGATGAGGATTGCGGCACCCAGCAATGAATGGGTCGGCGTGCGACGCCAGAGGAATGCGAGCGGTCCGCCGCTCATGAGGCAGGCGACGTCGATGTCCGGCAAATTCGACGCGACCGCGAGGATGACCGTAGTGCCGCGACCCAGCTTTTGCGATAGGCCGGCTCGGGCGATGCCGATGCCGATCAGCGTGTGAGTGAGGTTGTCCAAGCGCTTGAATGTAGTGCAATAGTTTTTGCGTGCGCAATGGCGCAATATTTAGTTTACTGAGGGCAACCAATGCAGTCCGCATTATGATCCCGCAAGATTCCACGCAGTATAAAATTTGGGGCGTCGACCAGGCGGTCTATGGACCGGTTGAACTTGCGACGTTAATTTCGTGGGTGCATGACGATCGCGTAACAGGCGACACGTGGCTTTTCGACTTGAGCAAAGAATCGTGGCACAAAGCTTCGGCGTTGCCGGAATTGAAAGCGGTGCTGAAGCCCGTTTCCACTGAGCTCGACACGACATTGAGGACGAGCGGCGTGAGCGGACAGGTCAAACCTGGGATGTTGCGACGCGTGAAGGTGCTCGCCGAGTTACAGGACGAACAACTCGAGCGCTTTGCCAGTTTCATGGTGCTGGAGCCGATCCGCCAATGGACAGAGTTGGTGCGGCATGGCATGGCCGGTGACACAATGTATTTGATTTTGGAAGGCGAGTTTCGCGTTCGCCTGATGATCGGCGGCAAGGAAACGATTCTGGCGCAACTTCTCGCCGGGGATTGTTTTGGCGAAATCGCGTTGTTTGATGACGGCCCGCGTTCGGCGGATGTGGTCGCGAACAAGGATTGCACGGTGTTAAAAATTTCGAAGCAATCGCTGACGCGGCTTATCAATGACGCGCCCGATGTGGCGGCTCCGTTCCTGTTGTCGATGGGCAAGACGCTTGCGTCCCGCATTCGCGCAGACAATAAGAAGATCAAAGATGCTGTCGCGCTTGCGCGCGGCGGTGGTTACTGAGTCTTACCACGTCGGCGAGTTGATCCAGGTCGTGGTCGCGTTGTTGGTCGCTTTTCTAATAACCATTCCTGCCCCTGGCGTGAATACCTGATCCGCGCCCACATCCGTTGTGCCTGCGCCTACGCGACGCCACGCGTTACTCCAATAATAATAGATCGCCGAGGACGATTTGTTTTTCTGCACGACGGTGTTGTCGAAGACCTGTAGTTCATCTGTGCGATTGCCGGGTAATGGGCTGGTTACGAACGCCCCACTTGCGATCAATCCGGAATCGTTCAGTGAGACTGGCACCGGCCGCGCGAGCGCGACGTAGTTATCTTGTGGCGTGGAGGGCGAGGCTTGAAGTTGCACTGCGATGCTGGCGGCGACTACGGACCCTAATGTGCAAAGGGTGGAGTTGGTCGCCACATTGTGGCGAACGATGAAGAAGGAATTCGGCGACAGGACGTCGTCGTTATGACTGGTGCTGCCCTGGCCGACTTGTTTCCAAAGACCGGCGTTGAAGTAGAGAACTTTGTTCGCGCTTAAATTGATGCCCGCGGTCGTCGTGTCAGGCAGGAGCACTTCGGTGTAGCGATTACCTGGAGTGGGCGAAGCAAAAATCCCAGCGCCGTTCGGGAAGAGCGTGGCGGGTGTCCAATAGCTTTCAATCGTGAAGATGTCGGCGGTGGAGACGGCGCTCAGTGAGTCAGTGCCGAGGTTTAACGTGACGCTATTCGCGCTGTTCGCGGTGATTGAATAAATTTTTCCCGCGGCTGCGCCCGATGTGAATCGCACAAAATACGAATTACTTTGGACACCGGCGGAATAGACGAACTGGTTTGGAATCCAATTCGGTGAGCCGTTGGCGGTGACCACATTTGCCGCCACGGAACTGACGGTTTCGGTGAGGATGCCCGCTCGAGTGTAGGGCACGGAAACAAAGGTGTCGGAGTTGCCGAGCAACGCCAATTGATTGTAGCCGGCGAATTCACTGCTTTGTTGCGCGGCGAAGATGCGATAGACGCGTTGGGTATCGGAGAGACTATCGGTCGTCGTGATCGTCGTGCCGGCTGCGAGGCAGTTCGACAGCGTCGTCCATTGCGCGTCGAGCAACGTGTTCTTGTATTGGAACGCGTAAGTGTTTCCGGGATCAGCCGTCCATTGCATCGAAACGGTTTGGTTGGCGTTTGACATGACGCTGAGCAGACGCATCGGCGAAATCGTCACGGTGAGGGACGCGTTCGCGCTGGTGATCAAACCGACGCTATTGCTGACGATAACGGAATAGCTGCCGGCATCAGAGGCAGTGACGCTGTTGCGCGTGTAGGTCGACGTGGTCGCACCGGAAATCGCAGTGCCATTAAAGCGCCACTGGTAGGTGAGCGGCGCAGTGCCATTTGCCGTCAGGGAAAAAACCGGGCTCGAACCAAGCGATACCGTTTGGGTTTGCGGCTGTTGAGTGATGATGGGGTCGATAACCGTCAACGTGGCGTCGGTGCTGGTGACGAAATCAAAGTCGTTCATGACGATGACGTGATAGCTCGCGGCATCGCTCGATGTGACCCCGGTGAGCGTCAGCGAAGAACTCGTCGCATTGGCAATGCTCGTGCCGTTTTTCTGCCATTGATAGCGAAGGGCACTGCTGCTGGAAGCACTGACGGTGATAGTCGCGTTCGCGCCGAAATTGGCGGTGGTGCTTTGCGGTTGCGAAGTGATGGCTGGGACGGCTGCACCGGTTTCGGCACTCGCCGGTTCAACACGCAAATTGGCGAACAAACCAAATTGGTAATTGGTCGTAGCAACGGTTGAAAACGGATCCATGTATCCGATGAACACGTTGTTCCCCGAAATGATCGGGTTGGTAACTGTCGCAATGCGCAGGCCGTCAATTGACCAGGTCACGAGATTGTTCGTTTTTTTCACGATGATTTCGTGCCAGGCGAACCCGATCGAACCTGTGTTTGCGGTGCCCGTTTGAGTTGCAGGCGCCAGCGCGGTTTGCGCGGCTGGAACGGTTTTGCTGGGGAAGGCAGAAGTGTAATACGTGTTGGCGTGAGCGGTGGCGGGGTTGGCGTTGTTCGGTGCAGCGTAGATGCCGCTGTTCGTTTTCACCAAAGTAGCCGACGCGCCTGAAGTCACGTTTGTAAACATGGCGTAGTCTGGATACGCCGAAGTCGTGGCGGCACCGCCGTCAGTATTGGCCAGCACCCAAACCCCATTGGCGTTGTTGCCCGCTTGCGCCCATTCGACGCGATCGCCCGTTGTGCCAACACCCGCGATGAACGCTTCAGTCGAGCCTGCACCACCCGTCGGCTCTGGGCCGTTGCAATTCAGCCAAACGTTGAAACGCAACTGATAGTCGCCGGTGAAGTTTTGGTTTTTTGGCGAAAAACTAATCGACGCGATTTGTACCGCGGAAAGATTCGCCTCGAGCTTCAACGCCCGCGTGCTGCTCGAACCGGGCAGTTGCGGGACGCCAACCGTGGAGTAATCGAACGCAAACCCGTAACGATTGTCCGTCGCACTGGAAGAATTGGTGTTGTAATTCGCGAGAGTGTTTGCGTCGAGCGGATCGAAGAACCAGCCACTAATGGTGAAATTCGCCGTGGAACTGGTGACCGTTCCATACGGGTTGGTCACAACGACTGAGTAATAGCCGATGTTCGTATTTTGCGCGTTCGAAATGGTATAGGCCGAACTTGTCGCGCCGCTGATATCGCTGCCGAGAAAGCGCCATTGATAACCCAGAGGAGCCGTGCCGAGCGCCGTCACGCTAAAGGTCGCGGTGCCGCCATTCGCAGCAGATTGCGATTGCGGCTGGGTTTGAATCGATGGCGCTGCATTGACCGTCAACGTGGCGTTGCCGCTCGTTGCGGTTCCGACGTTGTTCGTCACAACAACGGAATACGAAGCGATGTCGGCAGAGCTGACGTTGTTAAGTGTATAACTGGTGCTGGTGGCTCCGCCGATTGAACTGCCGTTCTTCCGCCATTGATAACGAAGCAGCGCATCGCCTGAAGCAGAAACGGTGAAGGTCGCGGTGTTACCGGCGGTAACGGTTTGCGATTGCGGCTGGGCCGTTATTGAAGGGGGCGTGAGCACGACGAGCACGGCATTTGAACTCGTGGTCGAACCGGAGCCGTTGCTGATGAAAACCGTATAACTACCCGCGTCGCCCGATTGAACATTGGCGCGTGTATAAGTGCTGCTGGTCGCGCCGCCGATGTTCACGTTGTTAAGCCGCCATTGATAACTCAAAGGCGCCGTGCCTCCCGCGAAAACGGTGAATGGCACGTTGTTGCCTGCGAGAACAGTTTGGTTGGCGGGTTGCGAGGTGATGACGGGCGCGGTCGCCGCGACAAATACGCGGACGTTATCAAAGATGCCGTAATTATCCTGCGGTACGGACGAAATCGACGCGAACGCGTCCATGTAACCGATCATCGGCGCGCCGCTGGTGTAAGTGGTCGTGTTGGTGCGCGTCGCGACGAGGCGTCCGTTGATTTGGAAATAAATGTTTTTGTTGATGTAAGCCAGTTCGCACTGGATCCAATGTTTTCCGCACGCACCTTGCGTTTCGTAAGCGGGCGAGTCGAACAGCGACTGGAAGAACGGATCAGAGTAATGATCGCGCGTTGCGCCGCTCGCCGCCATGCCGCTGCTTGCAAAACTTGACAAACTCGGCGCAGCCGCTCCGGCACCTTGATACGCGCGGTAATCATCGCCCCCAGTGGCTCCGTCACCGGCCCACGCGAAGAATAATCCGTCGCTCGCCGTCGCCCCGCTCCAATTGACGCGTGTGTTGGCATGGTTCAAACCGCACGTCGCGAATTCGGTCGAGCCATTGGTGCCGCCGGGTCCGCCGCCGTAATTTATCCACGCGTCAAAGCGCAGGATATAATCACCGCTAAACGTCAGACTTTTCGGATATAAACTCAAGCCGACAGCAGCGGCCGTAGCGTCGTTCTTGTTGCACGTGACTTTCAAGCCGTGGGTGCCCGTGCCGCTCGGAGCTGGCGGAATGGAGGCTGTGACGCCGTTTGTGACGTACGATTGCGTGCTGTAATCCAGCGCCCAATTCGTCGTGTAATCAGTCGAACTAGTGAACAAATTCCAACGCGACGCGCTGTTTGTTTCGAACGTATCGAAAAACGACAGCACCCACGCCGGACTGACTTTCAAAGTCGCAATCTGGCTGGTGATCGTTCCAAGTGAATTGCTGGCCACCAAGGTATAGCTGCCTTCGCTCGCGGTTTGCGCGTTAACAATCGTGTAAGAAGTGGCTGTTGCGCCCGCGATCGCGGCACCGTTTTTATACCACTGGAACGTCAAAGTGTTCGAACCTTGCACAGTCGCTCTGAAGGTTGCATTCGTCCCCGCATCGACCAATTGGCTGTACGGTTGAGTCGTGATTGCGGGCTCTCCCGTAATCAATTTCATGAAATGCGTCCAATCCCAGTAAATGCCGGGGTCAGTGTGGTTGTTACACGAAGGATCGATTGATGGATAATTCGTCGCCAACCAATTGGTCCATGTCGGATTCTGCCATTCATTGTGGCCGACGATGTGGTTGCGGTCTTTGGGTATACTCTGCCTGTTGCATAGCCACTTTTGCAGTGCCGCCGACGCCACATACATTTCTTCCGTGTACCAAGATGGATTGCTGACAAACCCTTCGTGTTCCGTGCCGAACGCCCAAGTGTTCAAACACAGCGCGTGCCATGCGTATTTCGATTCCAGCACCGATTGAGTGATGTCGCCCTGCGGCGCGTCGTCAATCCCCTCGGTGTGGCCTTTTGTGTCGGTCCCGTTTTGCAGGCCGTTGACGCAGTAATTGATGCTGGCGGCGACGTTGTAATTGCCGTTCGTGGGATTGGTGTCGCAACGATCCAAGTACGAAATGGAAAATTCGTAATAACCTTCCATGTCGTGGATGACACAGAATTTATGGCCGTTACCGCTGTTATAGTATTTGGTGCACGCCGGCGGCACCCAATGCGCGGTCGGATAGTCCGGCTGCGCAAAAACGCGCATGCCGAGGGTGAGAAATAAAAAACCGAAAACGAAGGTTATAAGACGAGCACGCACAGGATTGGAAAAGATGGCTCATCGTATCAAGAACACACCTCCAACCCAATCAAAAAAACTCTGAATCGCGCTAAGGAAGTTGCTGATTCGCAACCACCACCGGTTATCTCATGACTTTGCGTAACGCCACCACGCGCGCCGGGTCAACGGGATTGTCCAACTTGCCATCGCGCTTGAGCGAGCTGCCCACAATCGCGCCGTTGATGAAGGGTAAAAGTGTGTCGGCGTTCTCTTTGTTAAATCCGCTGCCAATGAGAATCGGTGCATCATGCACGGCGCGCCGCACAGTTTGCACGTCATCGAGCGAAGCCGGTTGACCGGTGCCGACGCCGGAAACAATTAACGCACTGACCGCACCGCGTTCCCATGTGTCACGCGCCGCGTCTTCAAGGGTCCAATCACCGAACGGCACAGCGTGTTTGACGTGGACGTCGGTCAAAATTTTCACTCCCGGACAAAGTTGTTGGCGCGTTCGGACAGTGTCGTAAGCCTGGCCTTCGATGAGACCTTGGTCGGTGATCATCGCGCCACTGTGAATGTTAACGCGAATGAAGGAACCGTTGCACGACGCTGCCAACCCGAGCGCGGCCCGGGCGTCGTTGCGCAACACATTGTAGCCGATCGGCAACTTGGTCGTCGCGCACACCGCCGCTCCAGCGCGAGCCATGGCAGCGATCGTCTCCGGCGCGACAGATTTGCTCGTGAAAGGCGCATCACCAAAATTCTCAATCACCAACGCATCGGCACCGCCTTTTTCGTAGGCTTTCGTGTCAGCGACGGCGCGGGCGATTATCGCATCAAAGTCCCCACTGTAATTCGGCGCGCCGGGAAGGGCAGGGAGGTGAACGACGCCGATCAACAGCTTTTTGCGATTGAAATCTAAAGTCTTCATAGCCGGACTCTACCAAATCAGGCGCGCAGGCAAATTGTTTTCGGAACACAGCGTTCACGTCGCGCTCCGCTTGCCATCCCCACAACAAATGCGCATGCTTTCGGCATGGAATCCCACGAGTTGCTGCAACAGGTCTTTCAGAAGACCAGCCCGAAGGAAGCGGCGGCGCAATTAGGTTTGTCGCTGTCGATGATCTATAAATGGGCCGAACCGCCGGACCAAAAAAGCGGCGCTGCCAATCCGCTCGACCGCATCGACGCGTTGATCAAGTGCAGCAACGATCCGCGCATCGTGCAATGGGTCTGCCAACGCGCTGGTGGATTCTTCATCAAGAACCCGAAATCAACCACTCCAACCCCGGGCCTACTGGTTCCGGCGATGAACGAAGTCGTTCAGGAATTTGCAGATTTGCTGGCCGTCATTTCCACAGCCTCAACCGACAGCAACATCACGCCGCAAGAAGCCAAAACTATTCGCGCACGGTGGGAAGAGCTGAAGTGCGTCACCGAAGGTTTCGTGCAGTGCTGCGAAGAGGGTAACTTTCGCCAGATGAAAAAAGACGGTGATCGATAACGCGTTTATTAGCCACGGATGGAACACGGATTAAACACAGATTCTTTTAAAATAATCTGTGTTCAATCAGTGTTTCATCCGTGGCTAAAAAGCCTCAAGCCGGCTCCTGCTGCGTAATGCAGTGAAACGACCCAAGGCCCCAGATCAATTCCGTCGAATCCACGCCAACAACACGCCGGTCCGGGAATTCATCCTGCAAAATTTGTAACGCAATCTGGTCCTTTTTGTCGCGATACGTCGGCACGAGAACAATTTTGTTCGCGATATAAAAGTTCGCGTAGCTCGCCGGTAACCGTTGCCCTTCGTGCTCGATTGCTCGCGGCATCGGCAACGTCACAACTTTGTATTTTCCCAACAACTGCAAGCGCCGCAAATTTTCCTGGAGCGGTTCAAAATTGTCATCGTTCGGATCTCCTTCGATCACCGTCACGATGGTGTCGTCGTTGACGAAACGGGTGAGGTCATCGATGTGCCCATCCGTATCATCGCCAACAATCCCGTCGCCGAGCCAAATGATTTCGTTCACGCCGAGGTAATCGCACAGATACTTTTCGATCTGCGCCTGGGTCAGCGAAGGGTTGCGATTTTTGTTCAACAGGCATGAGGTGGTCGTCAGCAACGCGCCGCGCCCGTTGACTTCCAGCGACCCGCCTTCCATGACAATGCCCGGCGAGAAAAGCGGCAGCCCGCGCAATTTCGCGACGTGTTGTGGCACGGCATCGTCCAAATCGAACGGCGGATATTTGCCACCCCAGGCGTTGTAGCCCCAATCGACAATTGCGCGTTCGTGCAGGCCGTTGGTTTCGCGCACGAGAAAAATGGGACCGTGATCGCGGCACCATGGTTCGTAGGCGGGAAAATGATGGAAACGGACGCGCTCCAGAGGCGTCTTTTCCTTTTGCAACAACCCGCGAACCCACTG
>JAQGOW010000570.1 GCA_028293405.1 Verrucomicrobiales bacterium | reverse complement strand
CCTGAAGTTTTTTGAGGAGTCGAGTTCGTCTGTGAAGGGGTTGCTGCAACTTGTGCCACTTGCTTCGTGCCTGTGCCGCCCACATTAACAGTAGTAGGCTCAAGACGACCGTCTATATCCACGAGCGATCCCGTGATATACTCGCCAACTTTAATCGTATCCAACGCCACTGGCTTCTTATCTTTCAAAACGCGTGTCGTGGGCGTGATATTCAAAACCCGCTGCTTCTTTTTCCCATCGAGCGTGATCGTGTTCTTCACCAAATCAATCGCCGCGACATTGGCGTGATACGGATATCGCTTCGGTGCTCTGACGGCGGTCACGGGTCCGGCCGACACCCGGGCAGTCGTTTGCTTTTGGTCGGCTGCGATTGCTGACACTGCCACGCTGAAGCCAAGAACGTATGAGAATAGTTTCGCCGTCATAGTCATAGGAGAAAATGTTATTGTTATTGACAGCGATACCATACGAGAAGGGAAGGGCAACCAATTTTTCTAAAGAAGCAATTTGCAATCCGAAGATGCAGTGCTATAGAATCTCCCGCTTTAATTTATGTCACAACATCGTAGTTTGCGTGCCGCGAGCACCTCAGGAAAAAAGGGCAACGTTTTGAAGCGCTTTGAGCGCGTCGCTGTCTTGAAAAAACGTGGCCAATGGAAACAAGGCGATCGCGTCACCGGTTTGCGCAAGACCAAGCCGGACGCTTAAGCCGGCGCACCTCGGGTGCAGCGCGGAATTTAATCACCGCAAAGAACGCACAGATTCGTATCTCTGCGTTCTTTGTGTTCTTTGCAATTAAGCCGAAATGAACATCTTCGAAGAATTGGAATGGCGCGGCCTCGTTGCTGATTGCACCGATCGCGAACAACTCCGCCCACGTGTCGCGCAGTCACCGATAACGCTCTACGCTGGCTTCGACCCGACGGCCGACAGCCTGCACGTCGGCAGCCTAGTGCCGCTGCTGGCTCTACGCCGCTTCCAACTTCTCGGCCACCATTCGATCGCCGTAGCGGGTGGCGCCACCGGCATGATCGGCGACCCCAGCGGCAAATCCGCCGAACGTCAGCTGCTCACCCGCGACATCATCGACGCCAACATCGCTGCCGTCAAAAAGCAATTGGCGCGCTTGCTCGATTTCGAAACGAAAACCAATCCTGCGCGCCTTGTCGACAACGCCGATTGGACCGCGAACATCAGCTTCCTGGATTTCCTGCGCGAGATCGGCAAACACTTTTCCGTTAACCAAATGGTCGCCAAGGAAAGTGTCCGCGCCCGCATGGAAGATCGCGAAACCGGCATCAGCTACACGGAATTCAGCTACATGCTCCTGCAGGCTTTTGATTTCTATCACCTGCGCAAGGACTTCAACTGCGAGCTTCAAATTGGCGGCACCGATCAATGGGGCAACATTACAGCCGGCATCGAACTGACGCGTAAGAAACTCAGTGTCCCGACTTACGGCCTGACTCTCCCACTGATCACGAACGCCGATGGCAGCAAATTCGGCAAGACCGTCGCTGGCGCAATCTGGCTGGATCCAAACAAAACCAGCCCATATCGATTCTACCAATTTTGGATCCGCGTCGACGACCGCGACGTCGTTCGTTACCTCAAATACTTTACCTTCCTGACGAAGGATGAAATCGAAGCCTTAGCCGCGCAGCACGAAAAACAACCCGAAGCTCGAGCGGCCCACAAAGCCTTGGCCAAATCCGTGACCGACCTAATCCACGGCGAAGCCGCCACTGCCGAAGCCGTCCGTGCGAGCGAAATTTTATTCGGCGGCGGGCTTGAAGGAATCTCTGAAGCGACGTTCAACGACATCGTTGGTGAAGCGCCAACCAAAGATTTAGAAAAATCCAAACTCGATGGCGAAGGCCTCCAGTTTGTTGAGCTGATGGTGATTGCCGGCCTCGCCACCTCCAAAGGTCAGGCGAGAAAGGATATTGAGGGCGGCGGGGCATACATCAACAATGTACGCGAACAAAATCCTCAACGCCTCGTGACAACGAACGACCTGTTGTTCGGCAAAAACATTTTGCTCCGCAAAGGAAAGCGGAACTACGTCGCCATAACTGCTAAGTAGGCTAATGGTTTTGCCGTCGCAAAAAATCTGTTGACACTTTTCGATCAATAAATCAATCTATCCGTATTCGTTGATACAACGAATCTCATTCAGAGTGGTGGAGGGACTGGCCCTATGAAACCACGGCAACCGGTGACGAAGGCGTTCGTAATGTCAGGTGCCAAATCCAGCCTGGAGTCTCTCGCGAGTGCGAGTGCTTGCCAGGAAAAGATGAGAAGAGCACAGATGCCTTTAGCCTCTTCTCCTCGATGAGAAGGGGTTTTTTATTGCCCCGACGCAATTGACCGCGACGCTAAGCCGTCGCATTGAAAAGTTTATGGAAAAAGCCACTGGCTTCATGAAGGCCCTCAAGTGCCGCGAGTGCGGACGCGAATACCCGCTGACCGCCAACCACGTTTGCGAGTTCGATTTCGGACCGCTCGAAGTCGTTTATGACTACGATCGCATCAAAATCGCGCTTACCCGCGAGGTTATCCAGTCCAGGCCTAAGAGCATGTGGCGCTATCGCGAGTTGCTTCCCATTGCGCACGAACCGACCGTTGGCCGCGAAGTTGGCTTCACGCCGCTCATCAAAGCTGATCGCCTGGCTCGCCGTTTTGGCATTCGCGAACTCTGGATCAAGAATGACACGGTTAATTACCCGACGCTCTCCTTCAAAGACCGCGTCGTCAGCGTCGCCTTGAGCCGCGCGCGCGAACTCGGTTTCACCACCGTCGCTTGCGCCTCCACCGGCAACCTCGCCAACTCCGTCGCTGCCAACGCCGCCGCTGCCGGTCTTAAAGCTTACGTCTTTATTCCGTCCGACTTGGAGCAGGGGAAGATCGTCAACTCCCTCGTCTACGGCGCGACCGTTGTCGCCATCAAAGGCCATTACGACGAAGTGAACCGTCTCTGCGCTGAAATCGCCGGCAAATATCAATGGGCCTTCGTCAACGTCAACATGAGGCCATATTACGCCGAAGGTTCCAAGAGCATGGGCTTTGAAATCCTCGAACAATCCGGCTGGAAAATCCCGAAACACACCGTCGTCCCGATGGCGTCCGGTTCGCTCCTGACAAAAATCCACAAGTCGTATCAAGAAGCGGCGAAACTTGGGCTCGTCTCGGAAGCCAAATATCACATCCACGGCGCGCAACCGACCGGTTGTTCACCGATCTCCGTAGCGCAAAAAGCCGGCCTTGATTTCTTCAAGCCGGTCAAGCCGAACACCATTGCCAAATCTCTCGCGATCGGCACGCCAGCCGATGGTTTCTACGCTCTCAAAGTGATGAAAGAAACCAACGGCCACGCCGATGACGTGAGCGACGATCTAATTCGCCAAGGCATCAAAGACCTTGCCGAGTGCGAAGGCATCTTCTGCGAAACTGCTGGCGGCGTCACCGTCGCGGTCGCGAAGAAGCTCATTGCCAGCGGCCGCATTCCGACCAATGATTCCGCCGTCCTGTGCATCACTGGCAACGGCCTCAAGACGCTCGATGCGGTCGTAGGCCATGTCGGCGAAACCCGCGAAATCCGTCCGAGCTTGCGCGAATTCGAAGGTTTGCTCGAAGCCGAAAACCGCAGTGTTAACGCATAAGGAAAATTTTATGTCAGTAAAAGTAAGAATCCCCACTCCGTTGCGTAAACTGACGCACGATGAAGAACTAGTCCAGATCGACGCCGCCACGGTTGCCGCGGCGTTTACTGAACTGCAAAACCGTTTCCCCGGCATCAAGGAACGTCTTATCGACGACACCGGCAACGTCCGTAAATTCGTGAACGTCTATGTCAACGAAGAAGACATTCGCTTTTTGCAAAACCAACAAACGACGCTTAAAGATGGTGACGAAATCAGCATCATCCCCGCGATCGCTGGCGGTTAATTTTAAACTGGAGACGACACTATGGCCGCAAAAACGAAAGCCAAATCAAATGCCACAAAAGGCAGTGGCAGCCAGCCGCGTCAGGCGCGTTTCTGGCTGATGTATCCACCGAAACAAATCACCAGCCCGGTGATTTGGGAACTCGGCCACAAATTTCCGGTCGTGACCAACGTTCGCCAAGCCAGCGTGACCGACGAAATCGGCATCGTCTGCCTCGAACTCGACGGCAAACGTGACGACGTCAAAGCCGCGATTACTTGGCTCGAAAAACAAGGCATCAAAGTCGAGCCCGTCGAAATCAACGTCATCGAGAGCTAACTTTCTTCGCCCTCTCCTCCTTTGAAGGAGAGGGTTGGGGAGTTCTTCATCTGTGCGATCGCGGAACCGTCGTTTCTTTTCTGAATACGTCTCCGAGGGTTCGCATCCAACGAACGTGAAACTCATCCCAACTTTTCTCGCCGTCCTTTTCGCGGTGATTCTGTCGGCGCACGCTGAGCACAGGAAAACCGAAAACGTCTTCCTCATCATCAGCGATGGCTTGCGCTGGCAGGAAGTCTTCACCGGCGCAGAAGAAAATTTGCTGAATAAAACCAACGGCGTGGCGAACGTCGAAGCCACCCGACGCCAGTTTTGGCGCGACACACCACAAGAACGACGTGAAGCCTTGATGCCGTTTTTCTGGAACGAAATCGCAAAGCACGGCCAGCTCTTCGGCAACACCA
>JAQGOW010000060.1 GCA_028293405.1 Verrucomicrobiales bacterium | reverse complement strand
AGTGGTTCGCGATCCCGCAGTTGTTCCGTTACGAGCGACAACAGAAGGGCCGTTTGCGCGAACACTTTCAGTTCAACGCCGACATTCTCGGCGAGAACGACAGTTCGTCCGATGCAGAATTGTTGGCGCTGTTGATTGATTCATTGCGCGCGTTCGGGTTGAAGTCCGATGACTTTGTCATTCGCCTCAGCAGTCGTAATGCTTGGCAGGACTTCTTTCAGAAGCGCAACGGCAAGCCTGAGCACTCATACGAATTTTATCAGGTGATCGATAAGCTCGAGCGCGAAGAACCGGCCGAGAGCGAAAAGAAATTGGCCGCAATCGGTTTCTCGTTGAACGAAGTAAACGAGTTCATCACGAGCGGCCAACCGACGCCCGAGTTGGATATTGTCGTCAAAAATTTGCAGGCGCGTGGCCTCGGTGAGTACGTGAAAATCGATTACCACGTCATCCGCGGCCTGGCGTATTACACGGGCGTCGTGTTCGAAGCCTTCGATCGCAAAGGCGAATTTCGCGCGATTGCCGGTGGTGGTCGTTACGACAATCTGGTCAAACTGATCAGCGGCGGCAAAATCGAATCGCCTGCGCTCGGTTTCGGCATGGGCGACGTCGTCTTGCTCGAACTGCTGAAAGCGCGTGGGTTGTTGCCGAAGTTTGATTCGAACATTGCGGTGTTTGTAATGATTGAAGACGAAGCATTGCGAAATGCGTCGTTGCAATTAGTCCAACAAATCCGCGACGCCGGTCACGCCGTCGATTACGCGTTCACGCCCGCGAAGTCTGACAAACAGTTTAAACGCGCGATGGAATTGAAAGCGCGTTACACAGTGAAGATCGAAGCAGACCCGACCGGGGCATTGGGTGCGAAGCTAAAAAACCTCAGCACGCGCGAGGAGAAACTGTTGGCCCCGTCAGATATTGCCAGCGCTATTAGTTAGTCTTTGCGCGGTTCGAGGGCGGAAATCTCGGACATAATTTTGTCCGCGATTTCCTGGTAGATTTGTTTGAGGCGCTCTTTCGTGCAGGTCTCGGCCTCGGCGCGCTCTTGCGCGAAGAGCAACGGCTTGCCGTATTTGACCTGCAATTGCCGTGGTCGCGGGAACTTGTTGTTGCGACCATAAGCCTCGAACGTTCCAAAAACACGCACAGGCACGACCGGCGCTTTTGATTTGATAACGGTCAGACCGATGCCGGAACGAGCAGGTTGAAGGTTGCCATCCTTCGAGCGCGTACCTTCGGGAAATAAAATGATCGCGCCACCTTGAGCGAGGCGTTGGAGAATCGTTTTGAGACCGCGACCAGTTCCCGCGTCGCGGTCAACAGGCACGACTTTCCACGAGCGCAAAATGGCCGCAAGAACGGGCACGTGGAAAAGTGATTCGCGGGCGAGATAGTTAATCAAGCGCGGGAGACCGGCGCCGACGAGTGGGGGATCGATGAAGCTGGCGTGATTGGCGGCGAGGATGACCGGGCCTTCAGTCGGGACGCGTTCGGGATTGTAGGCGCGCCAACGGAAATAAAGTTTGAAGAGCGCGCGAAAGAAGTGCCAGCCGAGCCGATAGGAAAAGTTCACATCTGTGCTTTGGCCAGCTGTCGCTGTTCGTTATCGGCGAGACGCTTTCGGATTTCGGCGATTATCTTCGCGCTCGATTCCTGCGGCGTGAGTAGCGATGTGTTCACGATCATCGCGCCGAGAGCAACCATCAAAGGCGCGCTGGCGCGTTGGCTATCGCGCTGGTCGCGGGCGGCGAGGTTTTCCTGCACGCCATCAGCGGCCCGGCGCTTGGAACGTTCGGTGATACAGGCGTCGAGATAGAACTTGAATTCCGATTCAGGAAAAACGTTCGTCCCGATGTCGCGGCCTTCCATGACGAGATTGCCAAATTTCGCGCACTCGCGTTGTTTGGCTTTCATCCAGTCGCGGACTTTCTGAAATGCGGCGATGTGGCTGACGGCTTCGGTGACTTCGGACGTGCGAATTTCTTTGTCGGGAAAATATCCGTCAACGAGCAGATGAATTTGGTTGCCGGTGCATTCGAGGCTGGTCTTCCAACGGCGGCACAAGGCCGAGACCGCCTTGACGTCGTCGAGATCAACTTTCTTATGCAAACAATACCAGGCCAGGGTGCGATACATCGCGCCGGTATCGACATGGATGTAGCCGAGCTCGCGAGCGACCATGCGGGCGTTGGTGCTTTTGCCGCTTGCGCTGGTGCCGTCGATGGCGATGACGATGTGTTGATTCACAGGCGCGCTCAGGTTGATGGTTCGAGGTTGATTACCAACTGCTGTGGCGACAAAGCCGATCGCGTTTTCGCATCCAGAATTTGCGCCCCAAGGCCGGCCGGCACCTGAGTTGCGAGTTTCTGGAAAAAGTTGGGGAATGTTTTCTTCACGCACGAAGGATTTTTTAACCTAATTCCCGAAACACGCAACCCGAAGATTGCAAAACACATCGCCATGCGATGGTCGTCATAGGTTTCGATTTCAGCACCGTGTAAGGTCTTTGACGATGGGAAAACGGTCAAGTCGTCGCCGGAAACGTCGACGCGCACGCCGCATTTGACGAGTTCGGTTTGCATGGCGCTGACGCGATCGCATTCCTGAAGACGCAGGTTTTGCAGGTCTGTGAATGTGGTCGGTTGATTGGCGAAGGGTGCGAGCACCATAGCGGTCATGATGCTGTCACCAAGCTCAGTGTGGCGCGAGATTTGTTTTGGAAGCGGGATAAAATTTTGAAACGCAGTGTCGATTTGCCAATCAGACCTCGGCAGGCCGGCAACATTGACGAGGGTCAAGCGGTTGTAGAGGTCGGTCAAAGCGCGCTGCTTTGTGCGCGGGTGTGCGGTTTGATGGTCCCACGCCTCCATCGTTTCGCGCGCGAGTATGCGCACCAACCAATTCGCGGCGACAAAATAACTGGCGCTGGACGTGTCGGGCTCGATTCCAAAATCGCCATTGTTTCGCGCAAAGGCTTCGATGAGTTTGTGGGTCATCGCAACGTAAGGCGCTTCTTCGACGTCTTCGCCGACGACTTCAACATCCCATCCGCCGACTTTCGCGCAAAGCAACAACGCAGAAGCGAACTGCGAACTTTCGTGGATGTCAATTTTGCAAGCGGCAACCCGCGGGCCTTGCCCGTGAATGACTGCGGGAAGTTTGTTGTTCGGCGATTCGACTTTGTAACCGAGTTGACGCAGAGCGTTGAGCAGGGCGGCTTGGGGGCGCTCGTGCATGCGAGGCGTGCCGCGAAGGGAGTATACGCCGCGACCAAGGCAGACGAGTGCAGACAGAAATCGTGCGGCTGTGCCGGCGTTGCCTACGTAAATTTCGAGCGGAAGGCCGACGGTTCCGGAATTTGGAATGGTTCCGTTAGCACCTTGAACTGTGATGACGCGGTTAAATGGTTCGCCGGGGTCAACAGCGACGTCGATGTTGAAACCAAGTTTGCGCAAGGCATCGACCATCACCTGGGTGTCCTCGCTCCACAGCGCGCCGCGCAAACGGGTGGCCGAAGGCGAGAGCGCGGCAAGTATAAGAGCGCGATTGGTAATACTTTTGGACCCTGGGACGGTAATTGACGCACTCAAAGGTTCTTTGAGTGGGACGATTTCTATGAGTTCCGGTATCTGCTCCAACACGCTGGGCGTAAGTTATATGCGTCCAAGGTGTTTTTGAAACCCAAAACTGAATTTTCTCGGTGCACAATCGGCTTGGGTTTACAAAACGTGCCGATTCACTATCGTTGGTTGCGATGAAAGCTTCTCTTGTTCTTGGGATTATGTCCGGCACGAGCATTGACTCGGTGGATTACGCACTGTGCCGAATCAGCAACAAGGCCGTGAAGCTTGAAAAACTTTGGTCGGCGGATTTTCCTGATGAGCTTCGGAAGAATTTGCATCGCGCTGCTGCCAACGAGGCCAGTTCATACGAGGTCGGGCAAATGCATCATGACCTCGGCCGTTTTTACGCTGCACAGGCAAAGCGCGGAAAGGGAGCCGACTTTGTTGGGCTACATGGACAAACGGTTTTCCACAATCCGGATAAGAAAGCGCCGGCGACGATTCAATTGGGTGAACCGGCTTATTTGGTTGAGGCGTTGGGCGCGCCGGTCGTCAGTAATTTTCGGTCGGCGGATATCGCGGCAGGTGGGCAGGGAGCGCCCTTGGCAACGATTTTTCATCAATTTGTTTTTGCAAAACGCGGGCAGCACGTTTGTGTGAATAATCTTGGCGGCATCAGTAACGTGACGTCGATCGATTGGCGCAAAGGCGGAAGCCAGGCGAAGATGATAGCCTTCGATACGGGACCGGCGAATGTGCTGATCGATTTGGCGATGCGTCATTTCACTCGCGGCGCGACGAGCATGGACAAGGATGGTGCTTGGGCGGCGCAAGGGCAGGTGAGCAAGCTTCTCGTGCAACGCTGGCTGCGGCACGAATATTTTCATCGCAAACCGCCGAAGAGTACGGGACGCGAGTTATTCGGTGAACCGTTCTTCAAAACAGCGATGCGCGACATGAAGCGGTTGAGCAAGTTTGATGTGCTCGCGACGTTGACCGATTTCACTGCGCGCTCGCTCGCGCTGAATTACGAGCGACATTTGCCGTCGGTTCCCAATCGACTGATCCTCACCGGCGGTGGAGCGGCAAATCCGCAGTTGGTAAAAGCAATCAGCGAGCATTTTCCGCCGACGACTGAAGTCATCACGAGCGAAGCGGTTGGTTGGCCGGTGCAGGCGATTGAACCGGCGGCGTTTGCGCTGCTGGCGTGGTTGCGAATGAATCGGCGCCCGGGAAATCTGCCGCAGACGACTGGAGCGCGCCGCGCGGTTTTATGCGGGCAGGTCAGCGAATGATCACTGAGCGTTGACGCGGTAGAAACGTTGGAAGTTCGAAAGCGTTTCGGAGACGGTGATGTTTGTCTGAGCGGGTTGCGCGGTTATGTTCGTGAGCACGTTCCAATTGGTTGAGAGCGCGGTGGAGTATTCGACGACGTAGTTTTGTTCCGCAAAAGCAACGAAGCTGAACGTGAGTTGATTTCCGGATACGTGCGGTTGATCGATGTGTGTTGCGGGAATGAAATTAATGTCGAGCAGAGGTGTGTTGTTTGGGTCTTCGCGCGAACCGAAACGGCGCGCGGTGGAAATCTGGCTTTCGTCACGTGCCGTCAACATCCAGCCAAAGTTCGACTGCGGATTGTTTAGCCAAAATTGGACATCTTGCGCAAGCGTGCCGAAGCGAAAGTCATAGAAGCTAGCGTCGGAAATAAATTTTTCGGCGGTGCTGTCTGCGATGTAGTCTGCGTCGGCTTCCCCGCCGGGATTTACCCAAGGGGCGTTTGCGTAAGCGAAGCGGTCGTTCCAAGTGGCTTCGTTGGTTGTTGCTGGAGAACCGCGACCGGCGCCCACAAGCGCGAGTTCGGATCCTTCGCCCCATGGCTTCAGCATGCGGTGTAGATCGAAAATTGAGCCAGCAGGGCCATCAGTTGGCACGCCGATAACGGACACGGTCAGTGTCGCGGATGTAATCACCGAACCGGGGGGGATTTGGCTTAAGTCAAACCGGAGCAGACCGCGGTTACGCACGGCTTGCATGTTGCTGCCTGCGTTGACGTAGGTCTGGCCGCCCATGTTGTTGTTGGGGGCGATTTCGATCAAGCAGGTATCGGCTGCAGGCGCAATGGGTTGGTCCAAACTCGCGGCAGTCGCGGCGATCGTCGCGAAAAAAAACAGAACTAAACCAAAGCGCACGCTAGATTATATTCAATTCGCCGGCAATTGTCGTGTTATCAATTCCAGAGACACCGCCGCTCGCTAGCTTTTCTTTCGTATTCGCGTAGCCGGGAATGATCGAATTCAACTGGGTCTGGCTTGCACCGAGGTGGTCGCGAATAATTTCGCCGAGCACAGACCGGTAGTCGACCGCCCGTTGCAGGTAATTTTTGGTGGTGCCGGTGAACATGGAACCGCTCGTGCCGGTGTTCCAGTTGATGGTTGTGCCGTTGTAAACTTCCGGATTGGGCCCGCACGCAAACACGCCGCTGGTGCGAGCGCTGCCGCCCCCCGGTGGAGTTTTGCCGTATCCTTTGACGCCGCCTCCGGCGACGAACATGACGCCGGCTTCGGCGTGGTCGGTGCCTTTTGATCCGTTTTCTTTACTGGTGCGGCCGAACTCGGAAAGAGTCACGACGATGACATCGTTCCAGGATACTTTGTCTGAGTAACGCGTGAAATATTGTTTGAGGGCGAACATGGCCCAACCGATACGCCGTTGAAGATTGGCGTGGCTACCGACGTAATTGCCTTGGGAATTGTGTGTGTCGAAACCGCTAAACTCAGTTCCGGCGACGATCGCATCGGTCTTGTTGAGAATCATTGCGGCGGCTTTAATGTTCTTAAACAAGGTGTAAGCGCCTGTGTCGACTACGTAACGGTTCGTGACGCCGCCGCCGTTCTTGGCGTTTGTTGTCGGGAACAGATAATAGGGGCTGGCGCCGCCATCGATTGGAGCGGCTGGGTCATCTGTAAAGGTGTTGCCGGTTTCCGAGAAATCAATGCCCGCAAAAACCTGCAACGTGGTCGCTAGGTTTTCGTATTGTTGCTGCAAAAAGTCGCGATCCATTTTTGGCGGGAACGGATAATCCGTTGACGCGTTCATGAACTTATCCGCTTTGGAATTGCCTGCGGTGGTGTTCGGAATACCGAGCAAATTGTAGCGGGTGGGGTCGGTTAAATTGGTCATCGGCGTGGCACTCCCACGCAGAATCATGGGGAGGGCGGACTGGATGGAAACGCCGGTCAGGCCTGGGTTTTTGGCAGTGCCGTTCAGGATCGACTGCAACATTGTGCGATAAAAAATGCCGTCGGTAACGAGCTTGTTATTCGGCGTGCCGTTTTCCCAATAATTTTGCGAATCGAAATGCGAGCGTGACTGGTTGGCATATGCGACGCGATGGATCAACGCCAGTTCACCAGCGTTGTAAACTGGTGCGAGAAATTTCAGGGAGGGGTGCAATCCAGCAAAGCCGTTTTGCAACGCCAAGGCGTATTGTTTGCCGGTGCCATCAGCTGGAAACGTGTCGCCGCCGTTCGCAGGTGTGAATTCACAACCGCCAGTGGTGTTGTTGTAAGCGGTGCCGTTGGTCGGAATCAAAATACTCGAGCGCGAGGCAGCATATCCGCTGTCGTTGACGGGGATGAGCGAATTCAAACCGTCGTTCGCGCCGCGCATCCAGAGGAAGATTACTTTCTTGCCGTTGCCGCCGATGCTGCCATCGGCGAGCGCGCGTTTAAGGACGAGCGGGATGTCGGTCAAGGTTGAGAGCGCGACGCCAAGACCGATTTTGACACTGCGATCCAGGAAACCGCGACGGGTGATTACGTTGAATGTTTGCATGGATTATTGTTCCTGAAAACGTGCGAAGCTCATCAACAGACCAACGGCACCGCGGATGCGTGTGTCATAATTGGCGGCGCTGATGGTGTTCAAGGCCGAGGCAGCGCCATTATCGTCGGTGGAAAGATAGTTTACGACGGCTGATTTATAGAGCGTGAGATTGCCCGCACCTTCGGTCGGAAAAAGGATTTTTAACAGGTAGTCGGCTACGGACGATTCGTTGTACCAACCGGAGGAAGGCATTTTGGAACTGATCAGAAGCACCGGATTACAAATGCAGTTGCCTGCATCGTTGCCGGTGCCGCTTTGCGCACCGCTGTGCCCACTGGTGCCCGAGGCGATGCAGAAGGATTGGATAAACCTCACGCGCTCAGCCAAAGTTCCCCCGCTGATCCAGCCTTGAGCGTCTTCGGGATAACCGTTGGGATCGTTTCGATCGAACAAATCCATGGAGCCCATTCGATCCATTGGCAGGGTGAACGAATAGCCATCGGTGGACGCGGTGGCAGCATTAGTAATCGATATTGCTCGGACTGTGCTCACCACAATTTCCAGCGGCGTCTTTACTTTGGCCATGACGGACGCCTGGTTGCGGAACAGGTCGGAATTGAAAATGGTGCTTAAGATGGAACGGATGTTTCCTTTGGGACTGCTGTTTTCCCACGCGAGCATACAGCTGTGAACCAATTGACCGTCGGGGGACAGGTTAGGGTCGGTGAAATCGTAACCCAAACTGAATCCGTCGTGGACGAAGAGGTTGCAAAGTTTGACGGAAATATACTCTTCGGTGAACGGCAGGTTCGAAAGCTGAGCGATGATGTCATAACCGTCCTGCAACCCGTTGGTGCCGCTTCGTGCTGGTATTGCCAAACCGTAGGAACGACCAGCCCACGGGGAACCGAATCGCGCAGGGACCGTTTTGGAAATTGGCACGTTGTTGTTGGTCGTGTAGTAAATGTACTTTGTGGCGGTGTTGTGTGTTGTGGATTTGAAGACGAAATTCCAAACACCAGCGAGGTTGGAAACGGCAGAAAAGTTGTTGGTCACAAACGGGTAATCGTTCGTCGTTTGGGTGGCAAAACGGTTGCCAACTTGCGCAGGGTCGATGATTTCCGAAGTCCACCCCGACCACGCGCGCGACATGGTCGTGATATCGCTTTGGTCGTAGCCATTGTCTACGCCCATCGTGAATAACTCTTGAATTTCCCGCGCGTAGTTTTCGTTGGCGACATTGCTGCCGTTGCCGGAGCTCGTCACCGTATCCAGATAAATAATCATCGCGAGACTTTCGGAACTGATCGTCAGCAGGTTTGAAAATGTGCAACTCGGGTCGAGCAACGCCTGACGCCAACGGAGGTTCTCCAGATATTCGAGCTGCGTCGAAACGCGGTCTTCCATGATATTGTCGTCGCCATTGTACTTGCCATTGAAGTAAGTCGAGGACTTTGAGTATTGCGTCACGAAATGGTTTTCGAGGAACTGCAGCAGGATTTCGACAAGCTGCCGTTTCGCATACACCGCACGTAAAGTATGCCAGGCGCGTAAGTCGGACATGCTGGCGTTGGTGCTGGTGCAAATCACGTTGGTAACGACGCCGTTGGTGTCCGATTGGATGTTGCGGGCGAGGTCGATGATTTTGGTGGGGCCGGCGAGCTTGTTCTGCAAGGCAACAATGCTGGGTAATGAATCCGCGGTTTCGGTGATGTTCTCGGGATTGAGTTGTTCGTTGATGTAAGCGTCGGCACCCATTGCAGTAACACGATCAAGTTCGTTTGGAGTTGGGCCGTAGGCCAAACGATTCAAGACATGCGCCGCGAGTACCACGTTGCTGTCCATGGGAGTGACCTGCACCTGATAGAAGCTGAGGGGCAGATTATTGGTCGTGCGCCATTCGTAACCGTAGTTTGTCAGGGTCACGATATTCGTCGGCGAGTTCGTAATCGTGACAGTGCTGAGGAAATATGGTGACAAGACGAAGCTCGGATCTGCGGTGAGAAGGGTGACGTTTGTGCTGCCGAGAAAAGTATAGGCGGCGGCGCTCGGGTAAGGCTGAAATCGAAGGTTTTTGACTGAGCCGACTTTGCTGAAATTGTAAATGGTTACTGGCGACTGTGCCCGCAGTGCGTTGGGGACAATAGCAAGGAAAACCAAAAGCAGGATGCTTTGCAGCAAAGCCCCTCCACGGATGGCGCGGGGTGAGTTCATGACGGGGTTGATAGTATCAGGTTTTGACATTGGGGCAATCAGTGATTCCGCTGATAAATTGACAGCCAGCAGTACGCGTCGCTTCAATGCGTGGATCATAAGGATATTCACGGCGTCAGTACGTCGGTGCGTTTGTCCAAGTGGGGGAAGCAATGTTCGTTCCTTTCCGAATGATTATACCTGTCCCGGGCATAAATACTTGTGTCGCGCCAAAAACGGCGCTGCCGGCACCGACACGACGCCAAGCGCTGTTCCAGTAAAAATAAACAGCCGCTGAGGATTTGTTTTTCGCAGCTGCAAGGTTATCGAATGTGAAGAGTTCGTCGGTGCGGGAGCCGGGCAGGGGACTTGCGGCGAAAGCACCACTGGAAATTAAACCAGAGTCATCGAGCGAAACAGGAATCGGGCGTGTGATCCCAAAATAGCTGTCCTGTTTGTCACCGGCACTACCGTCCGGAGTGCGCAATGCTGTGCTCCAACGTTGCAGCGGAACGGCTCCGATGCACAGGAATGTCGTATTTGTGGAAACATTGTGTCTCACAATGAACGCCGAATTGAGTTGCAGGGTGTCATCACCATGATCAACGGCACCCTGGCCGGTTTGTTTCCAGACACCGGCGTTGAAGAAAAATATTTTGGCTGCGCTGAGGTTGATTCCTGCAGTCGTGAAATCAGGGATGAGAACTTCGGTGTTCCGGTTGCCGACGGTTGGTGAAATGTTCACTCCAGCGCCATTCGGGAAAACCGAGTTGAGCGTCCAATACGGCTCGATGACAAACGGATCGCCTGCGACGGCTCCCGTGAGTGAAGTGGTGTTGAGCGTTACTGAACTGGCTCCGTTCGCCGTGATCGCGTAGGTGCGTCCTTCGAGCACGCCGGCGGTGAAGCGCAGGTAAAAATTGTTGGACTGCGTGCCTGCCGAGTAGACGAATTGATTGGCGGTCCACGTCGCCGGATATTGTTGGGTTGCTGTAATGACGTTGCTCGCCATGGAGCCCACGAGTGCGTTTCCGGCGGCGGGTCGCAGGAACGGAACCGACACGTACGAATCTGAGTTACCCAGCAGAGTCGTCTGCACGAATCCGATCGGATCGCTGACATTATAATATGAGGACACGCGGTAGAATCCTTGTCCGTTTGCGCCGGGTGCTATGCTTAACGCCAACGTGTTCGATGTCGCCGCAGTTGAGTTGACTGTTGACCATTGCGCGTTGGTCAAGCTGCTCTTGAATTGTAGATCGTAACTTGTGCCAACGTCAGCGGACCACGCCATGCCGACGCTGCCATCTGAATTTCGCGCGCCTTTCTGAAAGTGCGCGACCGTCGGTGGAAGCACGGACAGGACCGCTGGAGCGCTGTTGGATGCGGCGAACCCGTTCGTGACCGCGAGTGTATAGGTGCCGGAATCGGCCTGCTGTGCATGCACGATCGTGAGTGATGAGGTCGTCGCGCCGGGAACAGCGACACCGTTCTTGCGCCATTGGTAATTGAGCGGCTCGATGCCAGTTACGGTCGCATTCACCACCACCGTCGCGTTACTGAAGACGGTTTGGTTGGCGGGTTGAGCGGAGAATTGCGGTCGTGGCACGATACGAAAAACTGAACCTGTGCTTTGAATACCGCCGAACGCAGTTGTGCCATAAAAGTTGCCGTCACTCGCCTTGAGTAGCCCGGCAGAACTCAGCCCGGTAATGTTTACGACGGTCGCAATCGTTCCACTCGGAGTCATTTGGAAAACGGTTTGGCGCGTCGTGCCATAAAAA
>JAQGOW010000549.1 GCA_028293405.1 Verrucomicrobiales bacterium | reverse complement strand
GGTGGGGCCGCTAATCGGTCCGTGAAAAACCCGTACCGCAAGGAAACGTGGAATCTCACGGAGCAAATGCGACTGCAACGAAATGACCCGCAACGTGCCGCACATTTGAAAGCGGTCGCAGGGGTTTAACACACAATTGATCGGAGTTAGTTACTATGGCTAAAACACAAATCGCGGACGTTATCGTCCCCACAGAGTTTGAAAAATACGCAATCCAGCGTTCGGTGGCGCTGTCGGTGTTCTATGAATCGGGCATCGTCGAGACGGATCCTCAATTCGACGCGTTGGCTGCAGGCGGTGGCACGGAAGTACGCATGCCGTTTTGGAACGATCTTTCCGGCGCTCGTCAGCCTTTGAGCGACGCTGCACCGATGACGACGAACAAGATTGGCGCAGACCAGGACATCGCTCGCATTCACAACGACGGCAATGCGTGGTCGGTCAATCAGCTCGCGAAGGCGCTCGCTGGTGATGATCCGATGCAGGCCATTGTGGATCTCGTGGGCGCTTATTGGGCACGCACCAGCGAGGCGTTCATGATTTCGTCGCTGAAAGGCATGTTCGCCGCTGCGTCGATGGCGAACAATTTGTTGGCGATTCATTCGGAATCCGTCGCTGGCTCGGCTTCTTCAACGAAGTTGACTGGCACGACGTTTGTCGACGCGTGCCTGAAGCTCGGCGATCGAGCTGATCGGTTGGTTGCTGTTGCGATGCATTCCGCCACGGAAGCAGCGTTGCGCAAACTTGATCTCATCGACTTCGTGCCGGACAGCGAGGGTAAGCCGGTCATCCGCACGTTCCAGGGTCGCCGCGTCATCATCGATGACAATTGCCCGGTTCGTAACGGCACAACCGATGGCTCAGTTTACACCACTTACTTATTCGGCCCGGGCGCGTTTGCCATGGGCACTGATAAGCTAACGGACCCGGTGCAGGGCGGGTTTGGCACCGAAGGCGTCGAGTTTACGCGCGCAGCGCTGGACAGCGATTCGACGTTTATCAATCGCCGTCGGTTCATCCTGCATCCGCGTGGCGTGAAGTTCACCAGCGCATCGGTGGCTGGCAAGAACCCGACTGATGCGGAAGTCGAAACGGCGGCCAATTGGGTGCGAGTTTACGATCCGAAGAACGTCCGCATCGTCGCCGTCACTCACAACAATTAACAAACCGGGCGCCGACCCCGCACACCGTTCGTGGTGTCGGGGTGGCGCTCCCCCAACGAAAGGAAAGTTATGGGTAAACAAATTGTTCGCGGCCTTGAGAAGCTCCGAAATGGTGAGCAACTCAATTTGAAGGCTCGCGCATTTACGAATGTGGCGTCGTTGACTGCAGCGGGTCTGTCTCCCGCAAAAAATCCCGGTGCGTTGATCTACCTGAGCACTGGCGGCACTGGCGGTGTTCCTTGCCTTGCGATCAGCGACGGCACGAACTGGAAGCAAGTTGCGATTGGAGCGAACGCGATATGAGCAACGAGCATAAAGGTTTGTATCCAATCATCCGGCGTGTTCGTCGGCCTCTAATTCCGACTGATGCCGGCACGGCTGCTCCTGCGGTCGTGCCGGTAAAACCGGCTGAGCCGACACAAACGCAGCCTAAGGCGTTGAAAAGAGAAACGAAAACCGATGCAGCTCCGACCCAAGCGAATGAGTGAAGGGCAATCAGTTTCTGTGAGTGCCGCAGCGTGGGTCGCGATGCAACGCAATCGACGCCGTCGCCGTAATGCTGCTGCTTCTGGCGCTGGCTCTGCCGCCGAGATGCCCGGGGATTTCGTCGCTCAATACAGGGCCGCCATGCTGGCGTTGTCCGTGGGCGATCCAGTTGATGTTTGGCCCGACATGAGCGGCAACGTATACGATGCTTGGCAGGACACGGTTTCTTGTCAGCCGACTTTGCAGTCGGTGGCATTTGCGGGCAAGACGTTCCCGGTTGTTCGCTTCGATACGGTCGATGATGGGATGGCAACTCCGCTTGTCATTCCTGCTGAAGCGCCGTTTTCAATTTTTGTTGTTTGGCGTCCAAGTGTCATTGTTGGTTCGACTAACGCGATCATTTCGTCCGGTTCGGTGGATTGGTCGATGGGAACTTTTTCAGGCGGGATGCTTTGCTACTTCAGCAATTGGACATCGGGCGGCGCAGTAAACACCAGCGACTTTTTTCTGTTCGAAGTTCGCATCTCTTCTGCCGATCAACTGTGTGCGGTTTTCTTGAATGGTGTTCAATGCGGCGCGGAGGCCGAACCAGGGTTGTCAGGACCGGAACAAGTGACGTTCGGCACGTCCGGTTCCAACGGCTATCCGGCAGCGTGTGATTGCGCCGAGATCATTATTTATGATCGGTTTTTGTCTGAAGAAGAAGCCGAGGATGTGCGCGCGTATTTTCAGGACCAATACAACTATCTGAAATTATGAGCGTCCGTTACCTCGTCATTATTCCGGCCGCCAATCAGGAGCAGGCGAACGCGCTTTCGAAATCAGAGTTTGATGAGGCGGGCGGTGAAAAAACTTTTTCGATCGGATTGTCTGCAACCGGCAAATC
>JAQGOW010000530.1 GCA_028293405.1 Verrucomicrobiales bacterium | reverse complement strand
CAGCAAGCGCGCCAAATCCTGGACGCCGATCGGGATAACGAAAAAGCCCTCGTCTTCTCACCCGAAAACAAGCCGAAGCAGCAGGCCGGTCGCAAACTCAAAGATTGGTGAGTTTGCCGTCCGGTAGTGATAGCATCTGGGCGCGACGGTTGCAGACGCACGCCATTTACAGATGAGCTTCCATTTTAAGCTCCGACGACTGACCGGACGCGAAATCCGTTTTCTCTGCCTGCTTGCAATTGTCGCGGCGGCGGCTTGGTGGAAATTTGCACCAAGACCTTGGCACGCCACGAGCACCAGGTCGACCGCACATTTCGAGATCGCGTCCACTGCGCAACCGGATCAGATCGAGCGCGTTGGTAATATCCTCGAGTTGTTGTATGCCGCTTACTCCAACAAATTCTCGAGCGTTCCAACATTTCAACATACTCATCCGAAGTTGAAAGTTCGCCTTTACAAAAGTCGCGACGAATTTCGCAAAGTGAACCCGAGTGTCGGATGGGCCGAAGCATTCTACTCACGCGGCCTGTGCCACGCCTACTTTTCCGACAAAGAAGCTAATCCTTACCAGTGGATGCTTCACGAAGCCGTGCACCAGTTGAATCACGAGGTCGCAGGTTTTGATTTGGAAAAATGGTTGGAGGAAGGTTTAGCCGAATATTTTTCGTGTAGTCGCATTCGTACGAACGAACTCGCCGTCGGCACAATTGATCTCAACACCAATCCAGTTTGGTGCGCGATGAAATTGCAACGTCAGCAAGTCTTGAAACCAATATCACCAACGGCAACGTCATCTCATTGCGCACTATCGTGACCGGGGAAGGTGGTCCGAGCTTGGATAAAGAGTTCAATCTTTACTATCTCAACTGGTGGTCGATCACCCATTTTATTTTCGAGCATCCGCAGTACAAAAAACACGCGATCGAGCTAACCGCTCGCGGCGGCGACCTTAAAGCTTTCGAAGAGCTCATCGGTCCGATCGATAAAATTCAACTCGAATGGCACGCGCACGTCCGCCGCATCAAAGAAGCTGCGACCGGCAAAGACCGCCACTTCTGGAAAACTGGCCAACTGCGTTAAGCAACTTCCAACGGACGCGCAAACATCGCCCCAGTCAATTTCTTCGACCAACCAAACGCCTTACTGATCGGCCCGTCCTCAAACGTCACGCGGTAGTGCTTCTTCGAGGAAGACGCATCCATGAAATGCGGCACGCCTTGTTCATCTTTAACGACCAATCCGGTGTGCGCGATATCAATACCCGCTTCGGTTGTGGCTACACCGACGATGTCGCCGGTCTGCAAATGCGACTGTGCTTCCCCAAGTTTATCCATCGGAACAAACATGAGTTGGCGTTCGTTAATTTCGGCTTCCAACTTTTGTATCGTCGGAACCATTTCCGGATGCGCCGCGAGTTGACGGTAGTTGGCCGACTTCTGCGACATGATGCCAACCTTCTGCGTAAACGGCGCTGACCCCGGCAACGTCGGTGCCAAAATTTTCACCACACCTTTTTTCTCATTATCAACGAACCAATCTGTGGTGTAGTGCAGTCGCGTCGTGAAGTCGCCCATCTTCCCGCCGCGATAACGCGTATATTGAAGTTCCGCCAGCATGTCTTCGGGTTTGCTCTTGCCGCGCTTGAGCATGCGCGCCATGCAAAGCGTGTCTTCGAAAAACGTCACGCAATCGAGGCCATTGAGATTAACCACGCAGCTCTCCTGATCCTTCGAAGTCTCCAGCGTGAAACCAACATACGGCGTGCCTTCGAGCTCGCGCGCAATTTTGCCCATCAGCTCGCCGATCGGCAGCTTTGTCCATTTGTTGGAGCGCGCCTTATCAACAATGCGTTTGAAAATATCTTGGCCATCGAACTTGCTACGGTTTGCGGCGACCCCAGCAATCTTCGTTGCGAGCGCAGAGTAAGTCAGGAAGCTGAACGTCCCGAGCGCAGCGTAACGGAGAAATTCACGGCGATGGATAGAGGAAGAGTTCATACCGCCAATGATGCGAGACTTGGCGAAGAGCCGTCAAGGCGAACGGGCGCGGGCTCGCCCCGTTCAGAAGCACTAGTCGGAACAAACATCCAGCACGACCGAGCTTGCGATTCCGAAAAACCGGTCAGTTCCATAAACGTATTGACCCACCGTTGTTCGCGTGCTTCCTCCAACTCGGTTTCGCGGCGTAGCGACTGTGCCGTATCGGGCCAGAGCATCATGGAGTCAGCTTCGCTCAACTGATTGGACTTGCCTGCTTTTTTTTGTCAAACAACGACTGACGCTTGCAAGTGACGATGCGGGCTTGTCGCGTGTATTGCCCGTGGTAATCTGGATGTGTCATGAACGACGGCGAATCCAAGTCTTTAAAAATGGTGACCTGTGGTCGATGCGGGTCCAGAACGTTCATCCCGGGAGATCTGGCACCTTTCGCCACCGCCGACTGCACAAAATGCGGTCACCCGGTGATGTTGCCGGTGACCATGCATAACTTCGAACTCCGCAGCGTCATTGCGTCCGGGGGCATGGGCACGGTCTATCGCTCCTTTGACAACAAGCTCCAGCGGTACGTGGCGCTGAAAATGATGAAGCGCGAAATGGCCGCGGACCCAGAGGTCATGTCGGCTTTTACCCGCGAAGCTCGCGCGGGCGCTTCTCTCAATCACACCAACATCATCCACATTTACGCGTTCGACGAATTTCAAGGCCAACCCTATCTGGTGATGGAGTTGGCCGATCAGGGCAGCGTTGATAGCAAAATCGAACAGGATGGTCGCTGCAGTGAATTGCTCGTGCTCGATGTGGGAATCAAAGTCGGCTCCGCCCTCGCTCTCGCGCTCAAACACAACCTTCTTCATCGCGACATCAAGCCCGGAAATATTTTGTTCAACGCCGAAGGCGAACCCAAGCTTGTCGACTTTGGCCTAGCCCGCGCCGCGGAAACCGCCGACGCGTACGAAGCGACCATTTGGGGCACGCCTTATTATGTGGCTCCTGAGAAAATTAATCGTCAGCCCGAAACATTTTTGTCGGACATGTATAGTTTGGGCGGAACGCTTTACCACGCATTGACCGGCCATGTCCCATTTGAAGCACCGACAGTCGAAGACCTGGTCGCCGCCCATGTGCACACGCCGTTGACCCCACCGAATGCCGTTGTGCCAACCGTCTCGCAATACACCAGCGACGCCATCGTCAATGCGATGGCGAAAGATCCTGCGCTCCGCTACCAAACCTACGACGACTTCATCATGGCGTTGGAGCAAGCGCGCAGCATGCTCTTATCTGAGCAAGTCAGGCAGTCGATGAAACAGACCAAGGGTTGGCGTCCCTGGGGCCGATAAACTC
>JAQGOW010000473.1 GCA_028293405.1 Verrucomicrobiales bacterium | reverse complement strand
CATACGTAAACCTCCTTATAGGCGACAGCTTGCAATTGCATCAACCGCCGCCAACCGCCAAGCTTCTATAAAATGAACACCGAACCCACCTTCATTCGCGCCCGCTCTCGGCGGCAAGTGATGGACTGGGGTCTGGTGCTGGCCAGTCAAGGCATCGATGCCGCCATCGTTCGCGAAAACGACACCTGGGCTCTCGCCGTGGCCCCGCACGAATACGATCGCGCCATCAAAGCCGTCGATCAATACGTCACCGAAAATCGGGGTTGGAAATGGCAACACAGCCTGCCCGGTTCCGATTTGTTTTTCCACTGGGGCGCCCTGCTCTGGGCGCTCGCCATCGGTGCGATTTATTACTGGAGCATGGTTCAGTTCCCGCAAATGAAAATTGCCGGAGCAGTGGACAGCGACCTCGTCCACGCTGGCCAATGGTGGCGACTCTTCACCGCCGTCTCGCTACACGCCGACATGAGCCATCTCATGGCCAACATGACCACCGGCGTCATTCTCTTGGGTTTCGCCATGGCCCGATTCGGCCCGGGCCCGGCAGTCCTCGCCACCTACGTCGCCGGCGTTCTCGGCAATGTCGCCGGCCTCTATTTATACCACGGCGAGCACCGCTCCCTTGGCGCTTCGGGAATGGTCATGGCCGCTCTCGGCATCCTCGCCGTCCAATCCTTTGCGCTTTGGCACAAAGATCACAGTGCGCGACAACTCGTCGCCCGAGCGTTTTTCGCCGCGGTTCTCATTCTAATCCTCATCGGAACCTCGCCCGAAAGCGACATCGTCGCACACTTCGGCGGTTTCTTTGCCGGTGCGATATTCGGTTACGCTCTCAGTTGGCTTGACCCAAAGCGCCTCAAAACATTCGCCGTAAACTTTTTTTGCATCTGCATAACAATGGCACTCGTCGCCATCACCTGGTGGAAAGCCAAGGGATAGCATTGACGCCCTGTCTCAACGGCGTTTCAATCCAAGCGCAATGACACCGCATTTCCACATCTCACGCCGACGCTTCCTCAAAACCACCGCCCTTGTCTCCGCGAGTCTTGGAATACCAAAATGGTTCGTGGAAGAAGCCGAAGCCGCGCGTCGTCACACAAATAAACTCGGGCCCAACGACAAACCCGGCATCGCCTGGATCGGCTGCGGCAATCGCGGTCGTGTCATCAGCAAAGACGCGGCCAAACACGGTGAGATGCGCATGATCTGCGACGTCGACGACGCCCATCTCGCCATCGGCCAAAAGGAACATCCGAACGCAAAACCGTGCAAAGATTTCCGCCAAATTCTCGAGCGCGACGACATCCATGTCATCGTCAACAGCACGCCCGACCACTGGCACACTCTCATCAACATTGCCGCCGTCAACGCCGGCAAAGACGTCTACAGCGAAAAACCGCTTACGCTCACCATCGACGAAGGACGCCACCTCGTACGCGCCGTCGACAAAACCAAACGCATTCTTCAAACCGGTAGCCAACAACGCAGCGACAAACGTTTTCGGCACGCGTGCGAACTCGTCCGCAACGGTCGCATCGGCAAACTCAAACACATCATGGCCAGCATTCCAACCGGCCCGCACCAAGGCCCATTCGCCACCGCGCCCGTTCCGGCCGGTCTGGATTGGAACATGTGGCAAGGCCAGACGCCCGCCATCGATTACGTTCCCGAACGTTGCCATCATTCCTTCCGTTATTGGTTCGAGTATTCCGGCGGCATGATGACCGATTGGGGCGCGCACCATAACGACATCGCCCAATGGGCAACCGGCTCCGAACGCACCGGCCCAGTCGAAATCGACGGCAAATCATTGGTCGCAATGATTCCCGGCGGCTACACCACCGCATCGCAATTCCGCGTCGAATACACCTATGCCAATGGCGTTAAACTCACCTGCAAAGATTCCGCTCCCGACAACAGCCCCAACGGCGTCACCTTCGAAGGCACCGACGGCTGGATTTTCGTCTCACGCAAGGAAATCAAAGCGAGCAATCCCGATTTGTTGACGCAACCGCTGCCCGCTTCCGCCGTGCGCCTTTATCACAGCGAAAATCACATGCAGAATTTTTTCGACTGCGTCCGCTCGCGCAAAGCACCCATCTGCGAAGCCGAAATCGGCCATCGCTCCGTGAGCGTCTGCCATCTAGGCGTCCTTTCCATGCGCCTCGGTCGCAAACTGAAGTGGGATCCAAAAAACGAGAAATTCGTCGACGACAAAGAAGCAAACAAATGGCTCGCGCGTGAAATGCGCAAACCTTTCGACTACAGCATCACTTAACGCTCAACGGCAGACGCACCGTAAACGTCGTCATCGGCTCAGGCACCGAACGCACCGCAATCGTTCCGCCATGCGCGTGAACAATCCACTGCGCGATGCTCAACCCGAGGCCGCAGCCATCAACCGAACTATTGTGACTCGCGTCGCCACGAAAAAACCGGTCAAACACGCGCTGCTGTAACTCCGGCGCAATCCCCGGCCCGCTATTCGCGATGCAAAACTCCGCCGCGCCATCCACGTTCCGCAACTGAAGGTTAATCACCCCGTTCGGCACATTGTACTTCGCCGCGTTATCGGACAAATTCAGGAGCAACTGTCGCAACCGATGCCGATCCCCCATTAAACTCACCTGCTCCACCGTGCCGAGGCAAACCTGAACGTCGCGCGCCTGCGCCAAAATCTTCGCATCCTCAAAACAATCGCGCACCAGCTCATCAAGTCGCACCGACTCAAGCTCCAGTGTGACCTGCCCCGCATCAGCCTTCGTCAGCAACGTCAGCCCATCGACAATTTTTGTGAGTCGCAAAACCTCGTCCAATTCACTCAAGAGCCGTTCCCGTTGCGGATCGCTGCTCTGCGTTTCCACCAACGTCGTTTCCAATTCACCGCGCATCACCGTCAGCGGCGTTTTTAACTCGTGCGAAGCGTGCAAAGTAAATTCGCGAATCTGCTGAAAAGAATTCTCCAGCCGCGCGATCATCGAATTAAAAACCTCAGTCAACCGATCAAGCTCATCGCCGTTGCCCGTCCGCGCCAGGCGACTATGCAAATTGCGTTCATCAATTTTCGCCGCGGCGGTCGCAATTTTCGAAACCGGCTCCAGCGACTTCTTCATCATGAACCATCCTCCGCCAATCCCGACCAACGCCGCCGGCACTCCGCACCAGCCAATGATTTGAACAACGTCCGCCCAGCCTTCGGCATCGTCATCGCCGTCGGACGAAACTTGCGACCGATGTTTTTCGTAGACGAGTTCGTGATACGACAGACCGCCAATCAACAACATCGACCCGAAAAGAATCGCGGAGTACCAAACAGTGAGTTTTGCGCGGATCGTCACAGGAATTATTCTTTGATCACGTAACCGACACCGCGCACCGTGTGGATAAGTTTGAGATCGAATCCATCATCGATCTTCTCGCGCAAACGCTTCACATAAACATCCACGAGGTTCGTTCCCGGATCGAAATTGTAGTCCCACACCTTTTCCAAAATCGCCATGCGCCCGCAAATGCGCCCCGGAGTGCGCATCAAATGTTCCAGCAGCCGATATTCGCGCGCCGTCAATTCAATTTTTCGTTCCCCACGGCGCCCCATGTGTGTCACAGTATCGAGCACAAGATCGCGCACCCGAAGCTGCAGTGTCACCGGCTCATTTGAGCGCCGCCCAAGTGCACGAACCCGCGCAATCAATTCAGCGAGAGCAAACGGTTTCGGCAGATAATCATCCGCCCCGGCATTCAACCCCTCCACGCGTTCGTTCACCTGCCCTCGGGCGGAAAGCAGGAGAACGGGCGTAAGATTTTTGTGGTCGCGCAGTTGCCGAAGCACGCTCAATCCATCCCGTCCCGGCAACATAATATCCATGACGATGGCATCGAACGGTGTCGAACTCGCCATCGCAAACGCATCATTGCCGTCGCAGGCGACGTCCACCGCAAAATTCTCCGCCTGGAGAGCTTTGCGAATAAACGACGCCGTCTTCCGCTCATCTTCAACGACCAGAACGCGCATAAGCGGATTTTAGCAACGGTATGAGGTGAAAAGAAGCAGATTACTTCTTCTCATCCTTTTCGTCGTCTTCGTCTTTGTCTTTCTTATGTTTCTTGCCTTCGTGCTTGGCTTCCTTGGCTTCGTCCTTAGGCGTTTCTATTTCATTGCGGACGACTTCGCCGGTATTCGCATCAACATGCTCTTCGGTGTTGTTGGCCGTGCAAGGCGTTGCAATGTCATACGTCCAAATCCAAGGGCCGCCT
>JAQGOW010000472.1 GCA_028293405.1 Verrucomicrobiales bacterium | reverse complement strand
GTCGCGCATCCTAACTGAAGATTACGCCAACGTGATCGATGCGGATGGGCAGGATTATTTCGGACGCATCATGGACGCCGCCCAGCGCATGGATGATTTAATCCGCGACCTGCTGGATTACGCACGGATGACCACGGTGCAGTTGCCTACCGGACCTGTGGACACCGAAGCGGTGTGGGCGAGGGTTTCGGCGAATTTCGTTAATGAAATCAAAGAGAAGAAAGCAGTCATCGAGAAAAAGCAACCGCTGCCGTGCGTGCTTGCGCATCGAACAGTGATAGAACTCGCACTGAACAATCTGCTCGGCAATGCGCTGAAGTTCTGCGCAAAAGGCGCGGTTCCACAGATTAGAATTTGGACGGAGCGGTGTGCGGACAACCGCGTGCGATTCTGCATCCAGGACAAAGGCATCGGCATTGCGCCCGAACATCAGCAGCGCATCTTCCGTGTGTTCGAACGCTTGCACCCATCTGATGCCTACCCTGGGACTGGCATCGGATTGGCCATCGTCAAAAAGGGTATCGAGCGAGTAGGTGGAGCCGTCGGCCTGTTCTCAAGTCCGAACGAAGGCTCAACGTTTTGGTTCGAGCTACCGACCGTCGAAGGCAAGTAATACGCGCAAGACACGCGCTGGCGATGTAGCTGCTTAAACGTTCACCACTTCTTGAACCTGCTCGGTCGTGGGGACATCAGGATCACCCACAGGCGTGTTGGGGTCGCGTCCAAGCAACTCATTGAAAATATGGGAATCGAGCGTCTCGCGCTTGAGCAGTTCGACAGTGACGATGTCGAGTTGTGGGCGATGAGCGAGCAATATGTCCCGCGCTTCGACATAGGCGAGATCAAGAATGCGTTTCACTTCCTCATCAATTTCGCGAGCCGTTTGTTCGCTGCAATCGCGTTGCAATCCGCCGCCGCCCTGCATGAAAATTGGCCCTTGATGCGTTGCGCAATGAGCCAGACCGAGCTTTTCGCTCATGCCGTAAATGCAAACCATTTGCCGCACCAACGCGGTGCCGCGTTCCAAATCGTTCTCAGCGCCTGTGGTGATGTCGTGGAAAACAATTTCCTCCGCCGCTCGTCCACCAAGGATCCCGCGAACTTTGTCCATCAACTCCTCCTGGCTGAGCAGGAATTGATCGTCGGACGGCAGCTGCATCGTGTAGCCGAGCGCCGCGCGACCGCGCGGAATAATACTGATCTTGTGCACCGGATCGGCGTGCTTGCTGTAAGCGGCAACGAGCGCGTGCCCGACTTCGTGATACGCAACGCGACGTTTCTGTTCCTGGTTTAAGCGACGACTTTTGCGTTCAGGACCGGCGACAACTTTCTCAATTGCTTGCTCCAAATCATGTTGGTCGATCGCTTTACCGTGACGCCGCGCTGCAAGAAGCGCAGCTTCGTTCAACGCGTTTGCTAAATCAGCGCCGGAGAAACCAGGCGTGGCCTGCGCAATTTTGCGAAGCTCCACCGTGCTCAACAATGGAATATTGCGCGAGTGAACTTTGAGAATGGCTTCGCGTCCGTCGATGTCCGGAGCATCGACAACCACTTGCCGGTCAAATCGACCCGGTCGCAACAATGCGCGATCCAGAACATCAGGCCGATTCGTGGCCGCCAACAAAATCACGCCGGCATTAGCTTCGAAACCATCCATCTCAACCAGCAACTGATTCAACGTCTGCTCGCGTTCGTCATTGACGGAACCGACGTGCACGCCGCGTTGGCGACCGATGGCGTCCAGTTCGTCAATGAACACAATGCACGGAGCTTTCACTTTCGCTTGTTGGAATAAATCGCGCACACGCGCCGCACCGACACCGACGAACATTTCCACGAAATCACTTCCGCTGAGTTGAAAGAAAGGCACCTTCGCTTCACCCGCGACCGCCCGAGCCAATAAAGTTTTGCCAGTTCCCGGCGGCCCCACCAGTAGGACGCCCTTTGGAATTTTTGCGCCGAGCGATTTGTAGCGATCCGGGTTCCGCAAGAAATCAACAACTTCCTGCAACTCGTATTTAGCTTCGTCACACCCGGCAACGTCGTTGAAGGTCACGCCCGTTTCATGTTCGGCAACCATGCGCGCGCGACTCTTCCCAAAACTGAGCACGGATTCGCCGACGTTTCCCATCCGTTTGCTGAGCACCATCCACAGAATCATCATCAGCGCGATTGGGAATATCCACGCCCATATAAAAGTGGCGAGCATGCCCGGTCGCACGCCTTGATACTGAACGTGTTTTGCTTCCAGTTCCGCGACGAGGTTCGGGTCTTCAACACGAACCGTGCGAAATTCAAACGGGGTGGTCGGCCAATTTAAATTAGTGTGCGATTGAGAAAAGTGCGGTCCCGGCCTCGGATTCACCGTGCCGGTAATTTCGTCGCCGCGGATCTGGATAGTTTGAACTTCGTTGCTGGCGAGAGCGGTTTTGAAATCGCTATAGGTAATCTGCCGGACCGTCATGCGCGTGAACACTTCCTGCCACGCGAGCAGCAAAACGAGCATCAACAGAAAATAGCCGATGGAAAACCGCCAGCCTGGCTTGCTGTTGCTATTCTCCGGCGGTTTTTGTTTCGGGTCGGTCTTGCGATCCAACATACGTCCTTTTCGGTCTGTGCCGCATAAACTTACCCTCACAGCCTCAAATAGCAAAAGCGGGGCGGACGCTGGTTGCGGACCCATGAAAAACTCACCCATCGGTAAGGGCGCTCCCCAGACTTTTCTCCCTTTTCGTCCCTTTTCTCCTCGGTGTCTTGGTGGCCTTGGTGGTTAACACCTCTGCGCCTTTGCGTTAGCCAAACGTGGGCGCCACATTGACACACCCTGAGTCGACTGGTACGGTGTGCTCCTTTGTCAATGGACTACAAAACAACGTTGAACCTTCCGCAAACCGGCTTTCCCATGAAAGCCGATTTAATCGCTCGCGAACCGCAACGCCTGCAAAAATGGGAAACCGCTAAACTTTACCAAACCATCCAACAGCAACGCGCGGGCGCGGAGAAGTTTGTGTTGCACGACGGACCGCCATTTGCGAACGGCGACGTCCATGTCGGCACTGCGCTGAACAAAATTCTCAAAGACATCATCATCAAATACCAGACGTCACGCGGCAAAGACGCGCCTTACGTTCCTGGTTGGGATTGTCACGGTTTGCCGATCGAATTCAAAGTGACGCAGGAAATGCGCAAGGCAGGGGAGAAAGCCACCGATGCCGCCACGGTTCGCAAAGCTTGCGACGCCTACGCGCGCAAATTCATCGACACGCAACGCACGCAATTCAAGCGCCTCGGCGTGTTAGGCGATTGGGAAAATCCGTATCTCACGCTGAATAAAGAATACGAGGCTGACGAACTTCGCCTGTTCGCCGACATCGTTGAAAAAGGTTTTGTTTATCGCGGCAAGAAGCCGGTCTATTGGAGCATCCCCGCGCGCACGGCCTTGGCCGAAGCGGAAGTAGAGTACCACGATCACGTCAGCCAAAGTGTCTACGTAAAATTTCCCGTCGTCGGAGAGCCGAACACGTTTGTGCTCATCTGGACAACGACTCCATGGACTTTGCCGGCGAATCTCGCCGTCGCTTATAACTCCACGTTGGAATATCATTTAGTCCAGGTCGGCGAGGAAAAATATTGGGTTCTTTCGCAACTCGTCGCGACAGTCGCCGAAAAAGCGAAGTGGGAGAACCACACTGTGATCCGCAAAGCTCGCGGCTCGGAACTCGCGTCGTTGCAATATCAGCATCCGTTCTGCAATCGCACCGGGAAATTATTTGCCGGCGATAACTTCGTCGAAAGTTCCGCCGGCACCGGCTTCGTGCACGTCGCGCCCGGTCACGGTTTAGAAGACTACAACCTCGGCCGCCAAAATAATCTGCCGATCTATTCACCCGTCGACGACGACGGCGCACTGGCTTACACCACCGACCTGCCACGCGAGCAACAGATGCCGCAGGAAATGGTCGGCAAATCCATTTTGGAAAAGCACGGTAAGAGCGACGCCAACGAAGCTGTTCTGCACGAACTTCGCGTGCGCCACGCTTTGCTTCACCAGGAAAACTATCATCACAGCTATCCGTTCTGTTGGCGCAGCAAAACGCCGATCATCTTCCGTGCGATGGACCAATGGTTCGTCGCGATCGATCACAAGCTCGAAGGCAAAACCTTCCGCAAACTCGCGCTCGAAGAAATCGATCGCGTAAAATGGATCCCTGACTGGGGCGTTAACCGCATCAAAGGCGCGGTCGAAGGACGTCCCGACTGGTGCATCTCGCGCCAGCGCACATGGGGCGTGCCAATCCCCGCGTTCTACGACGCGCAAGGCAATCCGAGCCTGGACGCCGAAATCGTCCGCAACACAGCGAAGCTCATCGAACAACACGGTTCAAATGTGTGGTTCGAGAAATCGGTTGCTGAACTTTGGTCATTGGTTAAGCCGGCAAATTGGAAAGGCGCCGACCCCGTCGCCAAATCCAACGACACATTAGACGTCTGGATCGATTCCGGTTCGTCATCACGCGCCGTTCTGATGCGCCGCCCAGAGCTTCAACATCGGAGCGCGGACAGCCCTGTCCGCGCATGGCAAGCCGACGTATATCTAGAAGGCTCCGACCAACACCGCGGTTGGTTCCAGAGTTCCTTATTACTTTCCTTAGCCGGCAACGGCGCCGCTCCGTTCAAGACGGTCCTCACCCACGGCTTCATGGTGGACGCCGATCGCGAAAAAATTTCCAAAAGCAAACAAGGCCAGGGCAGTTACGAAAAGCCTCAAACCGCCGAAGCCTACGTAAATAAATACGGTGCTGACATCGTCCGTCTCTGGGTCGCATCACAAGATTACCGCAGCGACATCGTCGTCAGCGACGAACGTATCGCCAAAGTTAGCGAGACCTATCGCAACCTGCGCAACACGTTGCGTTACCAGCTCTCGAACCTGTACGACTTTGATCCAGCCAAACACGTCGTCGCCGATGACAAACTTACCGGCCTCGACCGCTGGATTCTCGCGCAGTTCGCGAACCTGCAAAAAGAAGTGTTGGCCGCCTACGACAACTACGAGTTCCACGTCGTTTACCAGAGGATCAGCCAATTCGCTGCCGTGGAACTGTCGTCCATCTATCACGACATCGTAAAAGATCGTCTATACACCGACGCCGCAAATTCG
>JAQGOW010000045.1 GCA_028293405.1 Verrucomicrobiales bacterium | reverse complement strand
GACCACTGCTTCCATAACCACGCACCGCAACAGCCACGTAGGTTCCCGTCGGATCCACGGCGATGCCGTAAGCATTGATCAAAGTGTCGTCATTCGTGCCGACCTTCCAATCCGCGTTCGTCAAAATGTTCGTGCCGTCGAATGCCGGAAAGCGTAGCACGCGATTTTGGGGATTGTCCAAATCCGTCACGCGTTGAATCGTGTATATATTTCCCGAGCGATCCAATGCGACGTCGTACGGTGCCATGTCCAAATCCGAATTTGTCGCCGCAACGGCGGTGAATCCCGTGTCGTCATCGGCCACCGCGCCGTTCGTGTCCACGTTGAAGCCCACAATCCCGACGCTCCCGCCGAAATTCGTGCTGACGTCAGCCGTCCAAAGTTGTGTATTCGTCCCGCTGCCGGTCACGTAAGGTCCACTTAAATCCGCAAACCCGCCGTTCGGCCAATTGTCATCATCCAAAATAATCTGACGATTCGGCGAAATCTCCTGGTCGAACGCGATAATGATTCCTTCGGTCAACGCGTTCCAATCGTTGATGTAAACCTTGTCATCAGCCGAGACTTCGATCTTCCACGGGCTATAAAAATCACCAGCCCACGAATAACCGCCGGTGCTGAAAACACCTTCATCCGCGCCGCTGCCGTCCGCGTTGAGTTTCAAGATGCCAACGTTTGCTCCCGGCTTATCGGACGCCGCGCCGCTCGCATGCGCGTTGCCGACAAACACGCGACCGTAAAATGGGCTGTTCGTGTTCTGGTTAACGGCAATCCCGCGCGGTTCAAAGACAAAATTGCCCACGTTGGTGTCATCTGTCGTTTGCGTCCAAATTTGGAATCCAGTTGCGCGCGCCGTGATTGAAACAGAATAAAGCCCTTCAGCAACCGGATCGCCGTCGTCGTCTGTGCCGTTCCAAAGAACCGAATTCGTCCCACGCACAGCGCCGGGAGTCCCAGCGAGGAATTCGAACGTTTGAATGACGTTTGTATCAGAAAGGATTTGAAAAGTAACACCGCCGGAGGCCGCTTCGTTCAGGATGTAACTGATCTCGACCGAGTTAGCAGAGGAAATCGCCGCATTGTTCGTTGAGTGATTGACGCGCAGGTTCGTCGCATACACGTTTGCATTGGCCGCGAGTGCTGCCAAGAAACAGGCGTGCAGAAACACGAGATACGCCATGCAGCGGCAGCACGTTTTCATTCAACTCAACACCATCCCTATTACCTTATAGGGTAACTTATAACAGGACGTTCGGGCAAGGCAGAAGGTTCCAAAAAACCGCGTGTTTTTGCCTGATTTTCAGGACGATAGAAACGGGAAAAGGGCCCGGAAAAGAGCTGTTTTAGACCAAAGCCACTCGAAGCTCGTAACTAACGATCGACAAAGCGTAAGTCGCCGCCGTTTCCGAACGCAGCACTAATGGGCCAAAAGTAATCGGATGCGCTCCTGATTGCCGGATGGCTGCGTATTCGGCCGGGCTGAAATCGCCTTCGGGCCCAATCCAAACGGCTACTGTGTTCGGAGATTTCTGTTCAGCGAAGTATTCCCGCAAATGCCGCGCGTCTCTCTCGAGCGAACCAACAACCGCAAAGCCAAACTTCTCAGCGCGTGCCAAAAAATCTTTCGTGGTAATCGGCGCATCAATTTTCGGCAACCAACGTTGGCCGCATTGCTTGCAGGCTTCGATCGCTACCCGCTGCCACTTCTCGCGCTTATCCTCAGCCGAGTCGTTGTCGAGATGCGTCACGACGCGTTCGGAGAGCAGGGGAACGACACGCGAGACACCCAACTCCGTCGCCTTTTGGATAAACGATTCGATGATTTTGCCTTTGGGAATCCCTTGAATAAGCGTGATCGAACTAAGCGGGGCAGGTGAGCGTTGCACCTCAACCACCGTTAGCTGCAACGACTTTTTCGACGGTTCGACAACGTCACAAAGGAACTCATCCCCTTTGCCGTTCAAAAGCGAAACCCGCTCGCCTTTGCGCACCCGCAACACGTGCACCGCGTGATGCGCTTCGTCGCCGGCTAAAGAAACAGTCGAAGCGGTGCTGGGAATTTCCGGCGCGTAAAAGCGGTGCATGGTTAAAAGCTCCAAGCTCCAACATCCAAGCTCCAAAGAAGCACCAAGCACCAAACACTAAATGATGGTGGCAACACCAATTTGGAGCTTGGGATTTGAAGTTTCTTTGGAGCTTGGAGCTTGGTGTTTGAAGCTTTCATTTGCTTCCGAACAACTCCTTCGCCTTATCAAAAAAACCTTTGCGAATCGGATGCACGTTCTCGTCGCACAACTCGGCGAACTCCTGCAGCTTCTCCTTCTGCGCGCTGTTCAGCTTGTTCGGCACCTCCACGACTACACGCGCCAGCAAATCGCCAAAACCATATCCCTGCACATTCTTCACGCCCTTACCCTTCAAGCGAAACACCGTGCCGTTTTGCGTGCCGTGCGGAATCCGAATCTGCGCCGTGCCAGTCAACGTCGGCACATCAACCTCCGCCCCGAGCGCCGCGTGCACAAAACTAATCGGCACATCACAAATCAAATCATCGCCCTCGCGTTGGAAAAGTTCGTGCTCCTTGACGTGCAGGACGACATACAAATCACCGGACGGACCGCCGCGCACACCGGCCTCGCCATTGCCCGAGGAACGCAAGCGCGACCCCGTATCAACACCCGCCGGGATCTTGATCTTGATCTTCGAAGTCTTCTCCTTGCGCCCATTGCCTCGGCAGGAAGCGCACGGTTTATCGATCACCTTGCCGCGTCCTTCACAACGCGGACACGTCTGGGCGATGCTGAAAATTCCGCGTGAACTAATCACCTGACCGCGACCGCCGCACGTCGGGCAATTCTTGGTCGTGGCACCCTTGTCTGCGCCGGATCCGTGACAAATCTCGCACTCGTCGAGCTTGTTGACGGTAATTTCTTTTTCAGTGCCCTGGGCCGCTTCGATAAACGAAAGCTCCATGTCATAGCGCAAGTCCGACCCGCGATCGCTCGTTTCGCGCCTGCCACTGCCGCCACCGAACAACTCGTCGAAAATACTCCCGCCGCCAAAGGCCTCGCGGAAAATATCCTCAGGCCGATGAAACCCGGCCCCGCCGCGTCCCGCTCCGGCGCGCTGCCGTGGGTCAAACGCCGCATGACCATATTGGTCATAAGCCGCGCGTGATTGCGGATCGGCCAACACTTCGTAGGCTTCACCGAGCTCCTTGAAACTTTCCTCCGCCGCCTTATCACCGGGATTTTTATCCGGATGAAATTTGATGGCGAGTTTGCGATAGGACTTTTTGATTTCGTCCGCATCAGCGCCACGGGCCACGCCGAGGACTTCGTAATAATCGCGTTTTGCCATAGTTTAAGCGGACGGCTTTTTTGCCACCACCACACTGGCCGGACGCACCAAACGCTCGCGGAACTTGTAGCCCTTGCGCATTTGTTGCACGACGTGACCATCGGCAACTTCGTTCGGTTCCTTCTGCGAAACCGCTTCGTGCAAATTGGGGTCGAAAACCTGGTTCGTGGCGTCGATTTCCTCGAGACCCGCCTCCAGCAGCGCATTGCGCAACAGCGAGTGAATCATCGAAACGCCCTGTTGCAACGATTGCGCCGAGGCCGTCGCGTTCTCGGTCGGAACCGCAGCCAGCGCCGCCTCAAAATTATCCAAAATCGGGATCAACTTCTGCAGCAACCCTTCGTTGGCATACTTGATCGCGTCTGATTTCTCGCGAGCGGCGCGTTTCTTATAATTATCAAAATCGGCAGTTTGGCGGAGCAACCGGTCCCAATACTCCTCGGCCTTGGAAGCCTTATCCTTGAGGGCATCCAACTGCTCATTGGTCAGGGGCGTAGTCACCGGCAAATCATCAACCTGGACGCCGCCGGCAGCGGCATCCGCACCTGGTTGCGTTTGTTGTTGTTCAGTATCCTTCATGATTCAAACGTTTCGCGTCTCGAGCTTGCTGTCAAAAGGTAAAGC
>JAQGOW010000462.1 GCA_028293405.1 Verrucomicrobiales bacterium | reverse complement strand
TGCGCAATATCTCAATCACAAGTCCCGCGCCAATCCCGATCAACAGCGCCTTCATCACAAACGGCTTCGCGTTCTGCAACCCTTGCAGCGCGCCAACGAATTTATACGTCATCGCCGACTGCCACTTCTCACCGCCAGCCGGATGCGGATGGTCGAAGCTATTGATCTGCAGCACCGGATACGACTGCATAAACAACCGCGCCAACACGACCGACAAAACCGCGCCCATGACAATCCCAATCACCTGAAACCGAAATTGAATCACGCGATTCGTTCCGAGCCGCCAACCTGTCGAACGGTCCTGCTGCATGTCGCAACCTGTCCCGCACGAGATCAGCAAAATAGAAGCGCACATCAGTCCTGTCCCTGCGTCTTTCAATCCCAACATTCCCATCAACACCACAGAAATCACGAACGCGCTCGAGATAGGATTGCTGTCCGAAATCCCTTGGGAAATCCCGTTGATCATCACGAAAAGAAACACCAACGCGATCGCGAACAGCACAAAACCAATCGGTTGCCCAAGCAAATACGAAGCAACAAACGCTGTTGCCGCCGCCCAGAAAACAACCCAGCTCAACAGCAACCATTGATTAACCTTCTTCCAATCCTCTGTCGGCGGCGCAGCAACTTTTTCCCGCCAACGTTTCACCGCTTGATAGCCGATCATCGATAGGTCGACAAGCGCTGCGCCCAAAATAGTTCCGAGCGCAACAAGGAATCCGATCCGCCGAAATGGATCATTCGGCCCAAGCCATCCGATGGATCGCAACCACGGCGTAAGCTCATATCCAATGAATGCCACGACCACCGCCGGAACAGTGATGCGCGCTCCCACGATCATTCCCGCACCAACGTTCGACGCCGAGAATCCACTTTCATCCAGCCATCCTGCAAAGCTCTGCAGTTGGGGCACAGATACTTTGCCGAACCAAAACGGAATCAACCCGCCGAGCATTCCGCCGCCTGTGCCGCCGCCGAGCTTCAAAACCGATTGCCGAAGCAGCGCTTTATCCGTGAGCGCGCGCAAGATATTCGCGACAGCAAAACCAGACGGGTAAGGCAACTGCATGCGATCGACAAGAATCGGGGTGTAAAACATCCCCACGCCGACCCCAAGCATCCCGATGCAGCAGAAATAAAGTATCAGTTTCCACATGGGCGGCTGCGGCAAGCCGAGCCAAACCATCGCCTGCACCAGCACTGCCATGCCCGCCATGCCGGCTACGGATGCCGCCATCGTTTGGATATAGTTTGCGCCGTGTTTTCCTTCGCTGCCGTAACCGTAAGTAACAACACTTCCCAAAATTCCTGCGAGGACCTGGCCACCTACGAAGAATCCCAGGGAGAAATTCATGTAGGCCGCGGAAATGCCGCCGAGCGGTCCCAAGATGAAAATGGCGACGGCACCAAGTAGAATGTAATAACCGGCCGACCCAATTCTCGGCAGAAACGATTTCGGTTTAACGTCGTGTGACTCTGCAGGCACGGCGCAATGTAACGAATCGGCTCCGTGGCGCAAAAGGTAATTTGGGAAAAGGACGTCAGTTTTCCCCCGACTGAACTTTAGAAATCTTTCACGTTGTGAGCTCCGTAAACGGGAGTTAACGTGCGTCGATGAATGTATTTGTCACCGGAGGAGCAGGGTATATCGGATCGGTTTGCGTCGAAGAACTGCTCAATGCGGGCCACGACGTCACGGTTTACGACAACCTAACGGAAGGCCATCGTTCTGCTGTCGATACTCGCGCCGTTTTCATTCACGCGCGTCTCGGAGACAAGGACAACATCAACGAAGCCGTCCGCGACGCGAAACCTGACGCCATCATTCACTTCGCTGCCAACGCTCTCGTCGGCGAGTCGATGACCGATCCGGCAAAGTATTTTCGCAACAACGTTTGCAACGGTTTGAAACTGCTCGAAGCCGCTCGAGCCGCCGACGTGAAGAAATTTGTCTTCAGCTCAACTTGCGCGACTTACGGTCCGCCCGACAAAATCCCAATGACCGAAGATTTGCCGCAACGCCCGATTAACCCCTACGGCGAATCCAAGTTGATGTTCGAAAAGATTCTCAAGTGGTATCACGAAATTTTCGGTTTGGAGTTTGTCGCATTCCGTTACTTCAACGCGGCAGGCGCTAGCGAACAGTTCGGCGAACATCACCGCATCGAAACGCATTTGATTCCGAACGTCTTGAAAGTCGCGCTCGGCCAGGCCACGCATTGCGACATTTACGGCACCGATTATCCGACGCCCGATGGCACCTGCATTCGCGCCTATATCCACATCATCGACCTCGCGCAGGCTCACATCCAGGCGCTCGAAGCCGGCAAGCAAGGCTTCTACAATCTTGGCAACGGCGATGGTTATTCAGTTCGTCAGGTCATTGATACCTGCGAAAAAATTGCCGGTGTGAAGATCAAGACCATTGAAAAGCCGCGTCGCGCCGGCGATCCACCGCGCTTGATTGCATCGGCGGGGAAGGCTCACAGCGAACTGGGTTGGAAACCAAAATATCCGAAGCTCGACCAGATCATCGGCACCGCTTGGGAATGGCACAAGAAGCACCCTAACGGATATCCGGATTGATGTAACAACGTCTCGCCCGACCGAATGTCATTGCGGCGGTGGATTATCCTGCGGCACTGCACGGTAGTAGCGTAGCTGGTCACCTTGCGCATCCGGGTCGATGAAATCAACCGACCCGTTCACAACCTGATTCGTGCAGAGTGACGTCCAAATCGCCAAGTCCGTCGTGTAGTCCACGTGAAACCACGCCCCATCCGGACCTTCTGCCTTCAAGTGAAAACAACGATCAGACGTAATCTCTGAAGCTGGCCGAAATTGCGGGCCGTCCAGAATGTAAGCGGCTGCCCGGCGTTGCGAACCGATCACGTAACTTGTCGATGACTTGATGTTCAGAATTGCCGTCATGTTGATTTCCGGCGGGCCATCGTCGATCGGCACGAGGGTGATAAGTGCACTGTGTTCACCGGCTGGAATCGTGACACTCCCCGGCAATGTCATATATTGAATACCATTCGTCGCGGTCCCGCCGATTTCATAATTCACCGTCAATGCGTTATTCGTGCTGCCATCGCGATGCACAACGAACGTCGCCGATTTCGGCCCGCAATTTGTATAAAGTCGGCTGGGTAAAGCGGCGTTTGCCGTCCAGTTCGACCATGTCGTTGTCGAATTCGTCGGTGCTACCCACGTCCAACAATTTGTTCCTTCAATGGCAATCGGATCCGTCGCAGTAATCGTGACGACAGGTGGATGGTTTGACGGCGGTGGTGGTGGCGGCAGAATGGTAACCTTGATGGGCTCGGAAGTTTTGATGGTGCCAACATTATCCGTTGCAATCGCTGTGAGGACAAAAGTGCCGACCGGCGCGTTGCTCCACGTGATCACGAAATAATTGGTCGCACATTCAATGGTCGCATTCGTCGTCGAAT
>JAQGOW010000458.1 GCA_028293405.1 Verrucomicrobiales bacterium | reverse complement strand
GTCGGTTTGCGTTCGTGGCCGTTGAGGACGTAGACCTGCCCGATACGTTCGGTGATGTTGCGCTCGGTATTATATAGCTCCGAACCGCTTTTGACCGTGCCGGAGTAAACGCGGAAAAACGATAGTTCACCGAAATGAGCTTCGGCCATTGTTTTGAACACAAACGCTGCTGTCTCGGGATCGGTCAGGCGAACTTCGGTCGGTTGCCCATTTGCGTCCAGTGCCGCGTAACGCTTTCGATCGACCGGTGAAGATCCATACTTCGCGATGAAGTCCATCAGGCGGGCGACGCCGACGTTTGTTTCAGCGGAGGTGCAGAAGAGTGGAATGAAATGCTGCTTCTGCACCGCTTCGTGTATACCGGCCCGGAACTCTTCCTCCGAAAGCCCGCCCTGGTCGAAATATTTACTCAGCAACGTGTCGTTTGACTCAGCGATGTGTTCGATGAGTCCGGTGTGCAGTTGTTTTACTTTGGCTTCCCATTCTCCTGTCGCCGGCACTTCTTTGTACTGGCCGCGCTCGCCTTCATAGGTGCAAATCTCGTTGCGCAACACATCGAGCACTTGATTAAAACCGGGGCCGGGATTGATTGGCACGCCCATCGGAAACACCCCAGCACCGTAGCTTTTTCGAATGTCGTCGAGGATTTCGTCAAAGTGTGTGTTCTGTTTATCAAATTCGTTCATCACCAGAATTTTTGGAATGTTCAACTCCGTGGCATAATTCCAAACCCGTTGTGTGCCGACGCCAACACCGTGCTGCGCGTTGATGACGATGAGGGCGAAATCCGAAACCCGCGTCGCAATCAAAGCTTCAGTGATGAAATCCTGGTAGCCCGGCGTATCCAAAATGTTGAACTTTTTACCCATCCATTCGGTGCGCAGCAAAGATGCGTGGACGGAGATCTGACGTTGGTGTTCGCTGGTGTGATAATCGGAGACGGTGGTACCGTGGGCAATTTTTCCCATGCGGTTGATGGCGCCGCTGCATGCGAGCATGGCTTCACTCAACATGGTTTTGCCGCTCGACGCATGGCCGACGATGGAAAAGTTACGAATGTCTGCAGCTGTGTTCATAGGTGTGTAGAAGTGATGAGTGAACGTGAAAAGGAAAGTGGCAGGCTGGTGCGATGTAGGCCTTTGTTTTTCATTTTCACGATCACTCGGTGAAACGTTGCGGTGCCCGCGCGGAAGCTCGTGGAGACCGCTTCAAAAAGACTTAAGCACAGGGTCGGGGAGTTGCCAATCGGGGAGCGACGGAACTTTGACCTAGGACATATAAACCACACCCCTGATGCGCACGCGGCGTGATTTCTGGTTGCGCGCTTCGAATTATCGCGAAAAAATGCGTATGTCAAATAAACGCAACCTGCTCGCCCCGATGCGTTTGGTTCGAAAATGGTCGCTTTTGAAGGGGGGTGTCCATTTGCCCAAACTTTGCGGTAACCAGCGGTAACTTGCGGAAAGCTGCGGTAACTTCCGAAAGTTTGCGGTAGCGGTGAATGGCTCGAACTGCACGGAATGGACGAAAAGTTGACCACCGATCGCACCGTTGTAGGGCATGGGCCAGCCTTCTCATCTGTGACGGTTTTTCGTTTGGCGGTATGGACAATAGTTTTCATACGCACCCATTTTGATGGTGAAGTGACGGTTTGTCGAAAACTGTAGACGCGGGAGAGAGAGGAGAGACAAAAACTGCAGTTTTTCTAAGTTTTATTCTCCCCGCCAATTAATTGGCACGGTTATTGAAGGGGTGAAGTGGAATGTCACACAAAACCCTTGCGACTCGCGATTAACGAGATTTACGGGCTTTTGCTGACTTGCTGCAATCAGCAGTCGCGTGAAGGTTGCGAGTCGAAAGAAAATTTATACAACCAAAATGGATATGACCTACACGGAATTTAAACGGCACGTGGCAAGAATCTCACGACAGGAGTTCTTGAGCAGCCAATTCAACCCCCTTCAATACGGCATTGAACGCACTCGCTTCGAGGAACGGAAATTACGGCAACTGATCGCGCTGGCCAAGCGTACCCAATTCCTGACCGCACAACGCAAGGTCGCAGGGTGGGAGCGCAAGTTGCTCCGCATGCAAGAAAAGCGCGCGCGTTTCGAGCGCACCACGCGAGCGGCATCGGTTGTCGCTGCATAGGTAGTGTGCGGTGATTGAGCACGTCAACACTCGTTAAAAAGAACGCATCCGATTGGTCGGATGCGTTCCCTATCTAAGTTCCGCATTGTCGCAGCGCAGCACAGTCGACCGTTCGCACTTCGAAGGAACATGGGGTTGTTCGTTGCGGGTTTACACCACTACCAAAAACAAAAATCCCGCAACTTGAAAAAAACCTTCACACCGATTGTTGGTTTTCGCGGTCAACGTAAGTTCATTTCGTAATGCACGAGCTTCAAACAATGAACCCGCCCCAGGTTCGCGAAGCGGGAAGGGTTGCTTGAGTAAAAAAATTCTGATTACAGGTGGAGCGGGTTTTATCGGGACACACACGGCCCATGCGTTATTGCAACAGGGACACGAGGTTCGTGTGCTCGATAGTTTGAGCGAGCAAGTTCACGGCGCGGAGCGCGAGCAACCTGCGGTCTTAAGCGATGCTGTTGAATTTATGCTCGGTGACGTTCGCGACGAACGCGCCTTGGAAAGAGCTTTGCGTGGAGTCGATGCAGTTTGTCATCTGGCGGCGATGGTCGGCGTCGGCCAAAGCATGTATCAAGTGGACGAATACACCGCGACCAACAACTTGGGCACCGCCATGCTTTTGCAGCGGTTGATTGAGAAACCGGTGGAGCGATTGGTCGTCGCCTCGAGCATGAGCATTTATGGCGAGGGACTTTACACGACGCCCACGGGCCAAGTGGTCAGCGGATCGGAACGGCTGTTCGAGCAATTGAAACGGCATCAGTGGGAACTCACCGACGATGACGGTCAGCTGCTCACGCCGATCCCTACACCTGAAAGCAAGACGCCGTCGCTGTCGTCGGTTTACGCGCTTTCCAAATACGACCAGGAACGCATGTGTCTGCTCATTGGTCGCGCTTACAATATTCCGACGGTGGCGCTTCGTTTCTTCAACGTTTACGGACCGTATCAGGCTCTCTCCAATCCTTATACAGGGGTTCTCGCTATTTTCGCGTCGCGGTTGTTGAACAACAATCGACCGATGATTTTTGAAGACGGCAATCAGCGACGCGATTTCGTGAGCGTTCACGATATCGCGCAGGCGTGTTGCCTCGCGTTGGCGAACGAAGCGCCAGCGGGAGAAGTTTTCAATATCGGCAGCGGCGAGAACGTGACCGTTCGCGAAGTGGCGCAGCAAGTCGCCGCGTCCGTGGGGAAAGAGCACATCGAACCTGAGATCACCGGCAAATATCGCGTGGGCGATATCCGCCACTGCTTTGCAGATATTTCCAAAGCGCGTCGCATGCTGGGCTACGAACCGCGGGTGCGCTTTAAGGATGGATTGACGGAGTTGGCCGAATGGCTCGAGGGCGAGGCGGCGGAGGACAAAGTGGATCAGGCTGGGGCAGAACTGGCCGCACGAGGGCTTACTGTATGAA
>JAQGOW010000413.1 GCA_028293405.1 Verrucomicrobiales bacterium | reverse complement strand
AATGGGGCCTTCAACTTGGTGGAAACGATTCCGAATTCATTCACGAACTACACCGAGACCGGCTTGGAAGTCGGATGGCAATATTTCTATGAACTCGCCGCGGTCGTGAACGGCGCTGAAGTGCGTTCCGCGCCTTTCGCCATTCTTTCGCAGCTCAACGGCAACCTGATCGCGAACTCTGGTTTCGAAGAAAGCGACAACAGTCATTGGGATAAATGGGACACCGGCAACATTCCCTGGACGAACATGGTTGGTTCAAGCAACGCATTTCAAGGTCGCAAATCGATGCAGGTCGTACTGCAAAACCAAACAACAACCGACGGCCTCAACCAATACGTCGTTTACGGCACGCCTCGTTCTTACATTCCGGTGAATGCAGGAACGCTCTACAGCTTCGGCGGCTATATGCAAAGTTCCGGACTTACGGCACTGACGACGAATTGGTTTGAGTGGACCTCTTCATTGACGGGTGATAATCACAATGCACGTCCGACGTTTCCGTATCCCAACTATTTCACACCTCCGATGGGCATAGGTCCAACGGCAACGTCTTGGACGTATTTAAATCGGGTGTTCACAATGCCGGCGGGATTTCCCAATGTCGAATTACGTCATCGCTTTCAAAGCGCCTTGCCTGCGAACGGTTCCATTTACCTCGACGACATCTTCTTTCGCGCACTGCCGCCACTGAGCGATCCACATTGGAACGTTCTGCTCCCACTTCGGTCGGCGTGGCGCTATTTCACGAGCACGCCAGCTGCATCCTGGTTTGCCACAAAGTTCTCTGACCTTGCCTGGCCGAGCGGCACCGCGAAGTTTGGAGCCGGAAGTGGACCAATGAACATCGCGACTACGCTCCCAACTTCAAAAGCATCATATTTCTTTCGAACTACGTTCACGTTGCACGAGGTTGCATTTGAAGAGTTGCTTCTCGCGGCGAACTGCACGGACGATTTTGCCGGGATTACCTATCCTTTGCGCGTTTGGTTGAACGGGCAGGAAGTTATCACGTCGGGAATTAACGCCGTCAGCTCCGACGGTAACGACACAAAGTATTTCGACCTGACGCCATTTCAGAACCTGCTTGTTGCCGGCGTTAACACCATAGCGGTGCAGTTGAACAACGCATGGGCGTCGAGTTGGGACAATGTTTCCTTTGACGTGAGCTTGCTCGCTGTGCCGTCGTTGTTCAATACGATCGAACTGATCTCCGCGCAACGAACCGGCAGCAATGTCCTCCTTCAAATCAGCGCGCCTGTTGGAACATCGCTGCGTATTGAATCACGTGACGCTTTAAACGGCCCGTGGCAGTTGGTGGGGACCACAAATGCGACTTCGACGATTACTGCGTTTTCTGATATTGGACAGAACGGTCGGATTGCACCGTCAACAGCTCCTATGCGTTACTATCGAGTAGTCGGGAATTAGACAGGTCAGGCAGGGTGCGCCGCATTGATTTCATCACGCATGATTTGCATCAGCACTTTGACGATGACTTCGCTGGGCAGCAGCGGTTTTCCGATGATGTCTTGTCCGCCGCACAATACAGCGTGCGGGCGACTGTCCACATGCAGCTTGGATGTGATAAACATGATTGGGGTTTTCGCGTTGGCGGCTATCAACCGCGTGCCCAATGCAAAGTTGAAGCCGGACGTGTCCGGGAGTTCACTTTCCACGAGCACTAAATCGAAAGTATCTCGCTCGAGCAGCATTGACGCCGTTATCGAGTCCGTTGCCTGGATCAGGCGTAGGTTGAAATTTGCGAATGCCCGTTCGAGCGTGAACGCAAATTCAATGTCCGCGTCGACCAGCAGGACGCTCGCTGGATTCGGGCTGCCGAAATTCACGCCGCCGGTCGCGTTGAATAAATATTTCAGGAACTCGATGCCTTCGGCGACAGTCAACATCCGAGAGTAACTGATGCTCTCTGGATCCGAGTTCAGGTCGCGCAGTAGCGCCTCGACCGCACCCGTAAATCGCGCGATAAAAACACAGCCCGCCGCTGTTGCACTGGCGTTCACGGCGCGCAGCTTCGTCCAAATTTCACTCATCGCCAGCTTTTGTGCTGCCACACCGTCGTGCATCAAGACACTTTGCCAGAGCGCGCGCATTTCTGTGATCGTGCGTGCTTCCGTGACAGTGAACGCATGGCGCATTTCGGTCGCCATACCGCGCGAGCGATCTTGAGGGATGTCGAGCAGACTGCTCGGACGCATTTGCGGCAGATCCGGCGTGGACGGAGGAGAAAACGAATTCGAGCTGTCGCGCTTATCGCGCAACGGAGCGGCGAGAAGCGACATGTGCTTGGTATCGAATTCATCGCCTGCCAAGACGTTGTTGATAACGCCAATGAGCTTATTGGGTGTGCAACTGGATTTGAGCAACCCGATATTTGCACCGGCGTCCGCCGCGCGTTGCACGAGATCACTCATGAACGCATTAGAGAAAATGACGATTGGGATCTTGGCAGTTTCGGCGTGTGAGCGTACGTATTTGACGACATCCACACCGTTGAGCTTCGGCATGAGCAGATCCAAAACAATAACATCGGGCTGAATCAGTTTCACCATCTTGATGGCCTGCAAGCCGTCTTCAGCAGACTCGACAACAAACCCTTGTTGCTCGAGCGCTTCCTTGTAGATCGCGACAATGTCCTTATCGTCCTCAACAAAAAAGATTTTGTGCGCACGGGCTGATTGAAAGCCGGCGCGGTCCATAGAAATTTCTTCGGTTTGCAAAGTGGCTCCGATGTTTAAGGATTTCTCAACAATCTTAAACGTGAGGATAGCTAGAATTGCGCCAAGCCCGCCAAATTCTGGTTGCTGCTGAACGTCAGCAATTTGCATCGAAAATCGGTGAGAACTGGCAAGTCGTTGGTGTAGTTTACAAAGTTAGCCTCGTATTGTAATTGTGCGATAATGAGAGGTGGCGTACACCGTTTCTGTAGTAAACGAATGATATGAAAAAACTTCTGATTATATTGGGTGGTCTGATCGCGATTTTCATTTTCTTTGTCATCATCGCGGCGATAACCGGCATTTCCGGTTACAACCGGTTGAATGCTGACAACCAGAATGTGAACAGCAAGTGGGCTCAGGTACAAAACGATTACCAACGGCGCGCTGATCTCATCCCGAACCTGGTGAATACCGTTTCGGGTGCGGCAAATTTCGAAAAGTCGACGCTGACTGATATCACCGAAGCGCGTGCCTCGGTCGGTAAGGTGAACATCAACCCGAACGTCGCACCAACCGACGCAAACACCCTCGCGCAATTTGATAAAGCGCAAGGCCAACTCTCCTCCGCTTTGTCGCGGTTGTTGGTGGTTGTGGAACGTTATCCCGACCTGAAGGCCAATGCGAATTTTCGCGATCTGCAGGCACAACTTGAAGGCACCGAAAATCGCATTGCCGTCGCTCGACGTGATTTCAACGACGCTGTGCAATCGTACGATACGCGGTTGAGATCGTTTCCAACGATCCTCTACGCGGGGATGCTCGGTTTCAAAGAGAAGCCGTATTTCTCCGCAACCCCGGGTGCTGAAACTGCGCCGAAGGTGAACTTCGATTTCAACTCTAAAGCTCCCGCCGCTAAGCCGTGACCCGATTCATCACCATATTGTGGCTGACGCTTTGTTGCGCGATCGCGCAAGCAAAGGAAGTCATTCCACCCGTGCCGCAGAATCATTTCAATGATTACGCGCACGTGGTCTCGCCGGGTACCGCCACGCAACTCAATGGCGAACTGGCCCAATTCGAGCGTGACACCGGCAATCAATTCGTCGTCGCTATTTACCCCAAAATGGAAAGCGACTCGTCGATCGAAGATTACACCGTGCGCGTCGCGCGGGCTTGGGGTGCAGGAACAAAAAAGAACAACGGCGTCGTCCTTTTCGTGTTCACCGGCGACCACAAAATGTTCATTCAAACCGGTTACGGTCTGGAAGGTGCGTTGCCTGATGTAACGTGCAAACGCATCATCGAAAACGAGATCGTTCCAAGGTTTAAACAGAACGATTTCAACGGCGGAGTGAGTGCTGGTGTTCACGCCGTTATCGCCGCGACAAAGGGCGAGTACAAGGGCACCGGACGAACGGTCAGACAGGGGCAGGGGCGTCCAAACAACGTTGGCGGGATTCCCTTGTTTCTGTTGCTCCTTATTGGCGCGCCAGTTCTTTTTGCCTATATGGCCCTGCGTTCTCGCCGCGGGTACTCAATCCAAAATCGCGGATATTCCGGTGGGTTTTTCGGTGGTATGTCGAGCGGCGGTTGGTCGTCTGGTGGCGGTGGGTTCAGTGGAGGAGGCGGGAGCTTTTCGGGTGGTGGTGGAAGTTTCGGTGGTGGTGGAGCAGGAGGGAGTTGGTGATGAGAGCACGTGATTTTTTCAGCCAGCTTGAGCACGAGCAAATCGTCGGTGCCATTCGCGATGCCGAGTCGAAGATGTGCGGCGAAATTCGTGTGTTCATTAGCCGCAAAGAACCCGAAGACCCGGTCGCCGCTGCGCAACTGCGGTTCGAAAAATTGGGCATGACGAAAACGAAAGATCGCAACGGCGTGCTCATTTACGTTGCGCCTCGGGTTCGGAAGTTTGCGATCATCGGCGACCTCGCGATTCACCAAAAATGCGGAGACAAGTTCTGGACAGACGTCGCGCAGGAAATGACAGGACACTTTCGCAAAGGCGATTACACGCAAGGCATCATCCACGGAATTCATCGAGCAGGTGCGTTAATGGGCGCTCATTTCCCACATCACGACGGCGACAGAAACGAACTCCCTGACGAGATCGAACACGATTAGCGCAACTGCGGCATCAAGGGATCCAATGCCGTTCCTATCCGTTCCGCGATGATTGCGTAACCTTTGTCGTTTGGATGCACCTCGTCTGACATGAGATTTGGATGGGCCAAAACCTCATCGAGAATATTTGGCACGAGCAACACGTGCTTCGCTCGCGCTAAGTCTTTGAACCACGTCGCGTTTTTATCGCGCAAAGTCGCACTGCGAATGCCGATCAATACGACAAACGTTCCTTGTTGTTGCAAACGCTCAATCATCGCGCCGATGTTGCGAAACGTTTCCTCACGTGCCACCTGTCGCAAAGCGTCGTTGCCACCGAAGCACAACAACACAATGCGGGGCTGCCGTTGTGCAATATAATCGATTCGGTTCAAGCCATCCTGCGATGTCTCGCCGTTTCGACCGGAGTTT
>JAQGOW010000411.1 GCA_028293405.1 Verrucomicrobiales bacterium | reverse complement strand
ATCGGCAACGATCAACACGTTGACGTTCCAGATGAAGACGAACCTGTCGGTCACCGCCAAGTTCAGCAACGCTCCATAAGCGTTTAGAATCACCAAGGCGTCTCGCGCAAAGCGGGACGCCTTTTTTTATAGAGCCCAGTTCGGCTGAATGTCGGCATCCAGTTCGGACACCTGATTTGCCAGCAACTTGCGTTCGGCAAGAATTCCGATCATGGCCGCGTTATCGGTGGAGAACTTTCTCTCCACCAAACGCAATCGCATTCCGCGCTTTTCGCACGCGCGCGCGAGTTCTTTTCGTAGAGATGAATTGCACGCGACGCCTCCGGAAGCGGTCACGCATTTCACGTTCAGCCGTTCTGCGACGCGAATTGTTTTAGCGACGAGCACTTCAACAATCGCAGCCTGCACACTTGCGCAGAGATCGGGCAGACGCGAGGTGTCATTTAACAGAGCCGGATTTTTCTGGAGAAAGTAACGGACCGACGTCTTAAGCCCGGCAAAACTAAAGTCATCGTTGGGGTCGTGAATCATTGGCCGTGGAAAATCAAATGCACGCGGGTTTCCTTGGACGGCGAGCTTATCGATCTCAGGTCCGGCGGGATAGGGCAACCCAAGCAACTTGCCAGCTTTGTCGAAACATTCGCCGGCAGCATCGTCGATGGTTGAACCGATGACGCGGTGATTGAGTTCGCTCGCCACATGGACGATCAAGGTGTGGCCGCCGCTGACGACAAGCGAAATGTTGGGCTCAAACGCATCGATATCCAAACGCGCGCCCGCTTCGGTCGCAACAATCCACGGCGAGAATAGATGGGCTTCGTGGTGGTGAATGCCGATGAATATTTTACGCAATGCGAACGCCATTGCTTGAGCGCTTTTCAATCCGACCAACAAAGCCGCCGGCAATCCCGGCCCTTGGGTGGCTGCAATGGCGTGCAATTGTTCGGGTGTGACGAGTGCCTGTTTCAACGCTTCGCGGCTGACCGGAAGGAAGTTTCGCAAATGTTCGCGGGTGGCAAGTTCGGGGACGACGCCGCCATATTCAGCGTGCAAGGCGACCTGGGATGAAACGACGTTTGAGAGAATCACTCCGTCGCGAATGACGGCGGCGCTGGTCTCGTCACATGAAGTTTCGAAGGCTAACAACGTCATTTCGACGCGACCTTGGAAGGCTCAGGATTGCGCTGCGCGTAAAGCAGAACGCCTTTCAAGACATCGACGGCGCGTTCCATTTGAGTGTCGTGGGCGTTCTTGACGCGATCGCGATCTTTCTCATCGAGCGTCTCAAGTGCGCCCGGCGTGCGCTTGTAATAGAGGTCGCGATCTTCTTCGTCAGTCATCGGAACAATGATATCAGGAGTGATACCGTGTTCGTGTATGACCTTGTGGCTCGGCGTATAATATTTGGCCGTGGTCAGGCGAAGTGCAGAACCATCGGGCAATGGCAAAATGCTTTGCACCGAACCTTTGCCGAATGTTTGCTCACCTACGACGATAGCGTGCGTGGTGGATTGCAAATCTTGCAAGCAACCGGCGACAATCTCCGACGCACTAGCACTGCCGATATTGACGAGAACAACCATCGGAAATTCGTAGCGGCGGCCATGACCCGTGGAGCGGTATTCGGATTTCTGCGTGGCATTGCGTCCTTCAGTCGACACGATCAGTTTGTCGCGCGGGACGAACTTTTCACAAACCGCAGCCGCTTGATCGAGCAATCCACCGGGGTTCCCGCGCAGGTCGATGATCAAGCCCTTCATACCGTTGCTCTGCAGCTTTTTGAGCGCTTTATCCAGCTCCTCCGAAGTCTTTTCACCGAATTGCGTGATGCGAACGTAACCGATTCCGCTTTCGTCGACGGGAAACTGACGTTTGCCGCTGATGTCCTTAACGGTGTCGACTTTGATGCTCGCGCGCGTGAGCTTGTAATCTTTCACTGCGCCAGTGGAAGGACGCTCCATCGTTAAGGTCACGTCCGTTCCGGGTTCGCCTCGCAAATGTTTTACTGCTTCTTCCAAATTAAATTTTTCGGTGCTCTTGCCATCGATCTTCACAATGCGATCAAGCGGGAGAATTCCTGCCTTGTAACCAGGCGTGTCTTCCATCGGCGCGACGACCGTGAGGTATTTATCCTTGCTGAGTTGGACGACGATACCGACTCCGCCGAATTCGCCCTGAGTATCCTTTTTTAATTCATCAAATTTTGAGGGCTCCATGAATTCGCTGTGCGGATCGAGCGTATTCAACATGCCCTTGAGTGCACCGTGAATCAGATCCTGATACGTTAACTTTTCGCCATCGACGTATTCGGAACGAACTTTTTCAAGGACGTCGGCAAGCAGTTTGTAATTTTCGTACGGATCGTCTTTTTGGGAGGCGTGCGCGGAGTAGAAATAAATTTGTGCGCCGAAAAATAGATTCAACCCTAAAGCAAGCAACAGGACGCTTTGTAAAAGTCTGCGGTTCATAATCTCGGCTCTTGGCTCAACACGATACGGTTTGCAAAAGCCATTGGCAAGGCGGGGAACACTGAAGACGAACGTAGTCGAAA
>JAQGOW010000398.1 GCA_028293405.1 Verrucomicrobiales bacterium | reverse complement strand
AGAACGATGGCGACCCACAATGCCATTTGCGTGAACCAGACAACCCACGGTTTTCCACCGATTTCAAAACCAACGACGACTTCCCCGAACTTGCCCCAGTGTGGATAGCCTTTGAGCACGAGAATGGAAATGATCGCGATAATTTGCGAAATCGTTTTGTGTTTGCCGAAGCGTTCGGCGGCGAGAACGACGTGTTGTGAAGCGGCGAGGAGACGCAAACCAGTGATGGACAGTTCACGTGAGACCACGACCACAATCATCCACGCTGAAATCCAGCCGTGGCCGACAAACGCGATGAACGCGGAGCAGACGAGAATTTTGTCCGCCAGCGGATCCATCAGGATGCCGAAATTCGTGATGAGTTTGTCGCGACGGGCGATCATACCGTAGAAATAATCGGTAATACTGGCGACGCTGAAGAGAAAGAGCGCGACCGTTTCGCGCCATGGATTTGGGTCTAAAAAAATGACGAAGAGAAATGCTAACGTGAGGACCAGGCGCGACAGCGTTAGTTTGTTCGGTACGTTCATTCAGCGATCAGATCGTATTCTGTATGACCGATAATCTTGACCTCCGCAAACTGGCCGGCCGACAGATGGCGTTTAATATACACACGACCATCAATATCTGGCGCATCCGCCTCACCTCGCGCAACTACAAATTTTGAGGGAAGTTTCATTTCCAGCTCGTTGCTCGCGCCGCGAATCAGCCCGTGTTCCCACGAACTGACGTTCGCTTTCTGCAAAGCTTCAGCAGTCGCTTCGCCTTCGCAGAGCACTTTTATCTTGCGACCGACAAATGATTGAGAGATTTCGCGCGAAATTTTCTGTTGCGCAGCCATTGCCAATTTTTGGCGTTGAAATTTAACTTTGTCCGGGATCTGGCCTTCCATCTTCCCGGCGCGCGTGCCGTCTTGTTGCGAGTAAGTGAACACGCCAAGGCGTTCGAAGCGGGTGGTCCGGACGAAATCGAGCAGCGTCTGAAAATACTCATCAGTCTCGCCGGGAAAACCGACGATGAACGTCGTGCGAATCGCGATGCCCGGGATACCGGCACGAATTTTGGCGATGAGATCGACAATATATTGCTGCGAAGTTTCGCGGCGCATGCGCTCGAGCATGTTGCCGTGGATATGTTGCAGCGGGATATCAATATAGCGCGCGACCTTCGGACACTCGGCAATCGTCTTGATCAACTCATCAGTCCAATGCGCCGGATGCGTATAGAGCAGGCGAATCCAGAAATTGCCGGGAATCGCATTTAGCTCGCGCAACAAGGTGCAGAGAGTCGTCGCGTCAGTCGGAAGCGAGTTTGCTGCAGCTGAAAATTTTTCCGGCGATGAAATGGCGCGACTATGATTCGCGCGCAGGTCGAGACCGTAATAAGTCGAGTCCTGCGAAATTAAATTAAGTTCTTTAACGCCATCCGCCACGAGCGCCTTGGCTTCCGTAACAACGTCCTTTTGCGTGCGACTGCGATGCGATCCGCGCATGCGCGGGATAATGCAGAAGGTGCACGGATGATTGCAGCCTTCAGCGATTTTAACGTAAGCAAAATGTTTCGGCGTGAGACGAAAGCGCGGTGTATCAAAATCCTGCACGTAAATCGGCCGCGCGTTTACTTCGACCAACGGAGCCGCGACTTCTGGCTCGGGTTTAAACGGCAGCGAGCGTTTCGTCTTCGGTCCTTTAACGGGGGCGGGGCCCTTGGACTTTCGTCGTTCGAGCGCCATGCGAACAATCTGCGGCGCTTGCGCGACTTGATCGATGCCCATGAAAGCGTCCACTTCCGGCAGCAAAGTCGGCAGTTCATCGCGATACCGTTGCGGCAAACAGCCGGAAACAATCAGCCCTTGATGAGGCTTGCGGGCATTGCGCAATTCGTCTGATTCCAAAATGGCATCAATACTTTCCTGCTGCGCGGATTCAATGAACGAGCAGGTGTTAACGATGACAACATCCGCTTCACTCGCGTCGTTCGTAATTTGAATGCCATCTTTCAACAGCGAGCCGAGCATAATTTCGGCGTCGACGAGATTCTTGGCGCAACCAAGGGAGATGAGGCCGACGCGAATCGGTTCGGCGTTTGGCTTAGCAATGCTTTTAACTTTTTGTTCAGGCTTCACGGGCGGCTGCCAACTTACGCGAGTTTCGGCGCAAATCTAATGGAAAATGCGGTCTTTTTCGTCAGTGGATATACGCGTCATAGACGTGTTTCCCAAGGTATTCGTAACCGTTACCCTCCTCGGGAGTGCCGGCGAGCAGGCCGTGAATGAAGCCGTTCAGTTCGACTTGCACCGTGTGCCAAATCTTCTTTTCCGGATTTTCGCGCAAATACATCAAAATATGGCGATCACGCGCCACGCACGTTTCGAGTTCCTTCTCCTGCGTGCACTGAACCGGGAATGTGGAACCCAAGTCGGTCTTCATCAAATGAGTGCGCCCCCAGGTGCCACCGGCCGCGCTCACGAATGTCTTCCCGTTCAGCAGCGCGATGTCGTCACGGTACGCAAGCACGACCAGCCAATGCGGTCGCGAGCTTTCAAGCCAACGCACGAATTTATCGCGATGTAACGCCTTGTCGTACGCGTAATCGGAATCGAGAAAGACGATGCGCATGATGTCATCGGGAATGTTGGTCACAGAATTGAGATAACCAAAAATCAAACTGCCGCCACCGCTATGAGCGGCGAGCACAGTTTCAATTTTTCGATTAGGAAATTGTTTTTTGACCGAGTCGAACAGGGCAGGGATACCGGCATCGCCGTGCTTCTTTCGCCATGTCGGCCACGACTTCAAATTGTTTTCCAGGAACGCGACCACGAGCGTCTGGTTGGGAAACCGATTGCGCAAGTAACGGGTTTGCGCGCCGATGTGCTGAATATTAAAATGCCAATCATCGCCCTCCTTGGTCCGTTTTCCGATCGTCTGCTCGATGGTGTTCCCGTTCGGCAACGCGTAAAAAACCAGCGTCATGTTTTTGCCCGGTGGCATGGGCGACGGCGCGTCGACAACGATGCGAACACCTTCTGCGTTGGTAATCGTCGTGATCTGCTCAGTCGAATCAGCTGCGATTGCGGCTGACGCGCTGAAGGCCATTGCCAATATAATAATTAACCGCGCGGTCATGATTAGACCGCAATTGTGGCACGACAGCCGAGTTGTCAAAAGAAGCAATTTACCGCTACCGTTGCGCTATGCCGACTCTGTATCAACGCGATTTGGCCTGGATCCATCACCATGCCTACGGCCGCTTCGCACAAGCCGCAGGCCCGCAACTTTTGAAAATGTTGAGCAAAGCGGGCATTCGCAACGGCGTGTTGATCGACCTCGCCTGCGGTAGTGGGATTTGGGCCGACACCGCTCACCGCGCCGGCTTCGACGTCTTAGCAGTCGACCGCTCAAAAGCGATGCTCGACATCGCCAAAGTGAACGCACCAAAAGTTCAATTCCGCTGCGCGTCACTGCACGGTTTCAAACTGCCCCAATGCGATGTCGTCACAATCATCGGCGAAGGCATCCAATACTTACAACCGACTGAATCAAAACGACCGGCCCTGCGGCCACTGTTCGCGCGCATTGCAAAAGCACTTCGGCCTGGCGGCTTTTTCATTTTCGACGCCATTGCGCAATCAAAGATGCCTTTGAACTATCATCACGGTCGGGCCGGGCGCGATTGGGCTGTTTGTGTCGAAGCAAAACAAGAGCGCAATTTGCTCGTTCGCAACATCGTCAGTTTCCGCAAAGTCGGTGGCGCGTGGCGTCGAGCTGAAGAAACTCATCGCGCCGTGTTGATTGATGTGAACGCCACCCGCGAAGCGTTACGTCACTGTGGGTTTTCTGTTACGACGCACCGCAGTTATGGTCAATACGCGCTCGGCCCAAACCGCTTCGCATTCATCGCGCGCAAGAAGCGCTAACTATTTACGCGATACCTCGCGAGTTTTTGTTCATCCAATTCGATGCCCAAGCCGGGCTTCACATTCGGCCGCGCCTGACCCGCGACGATCGGCAACGGCTCCTGCACAACATCGTCCTCGTAATAAAAAGGCCCGATGATATCGCACGGGAATTCTTCCGCATGAATTCCTGAACTGGCAATTCCGAGATGAGTCATCGCCGCACTGCCGATGCCAAGTTCCAAGTTGCTCCCAATGGTGCATCGCAAACCGGCGGACAACGCAAAATCCGCGATCTGTTTCGCCGGCCCGATTCCTCCCGCTTTGCCGACGTACACCGACAGCACATCGGCGGCGTTCATGCGCAAAACCATTTTGGCATCCTGCAACGTGAAAACACTTTCATCCGCAATCACCGGCAGCCCGATACGTTTGCGCAATCCGGCCATTTCCACGATCTCTTCGGGCGGCAGCGGTTGTTCCACGAAATAAATTTTCGACTCCCGTAAACGCGCGATCGTGCTCTCCGCATTGTTCAAATTCCAACCGCCATTGGCATCGACGCCCAGTTTCGTTCCATCGCCGATTGCCTCGCGCACTGCGCGAACACGAGCAACATCCTGATCGGGATCAATCCCGACTTTAACCTTCATCGCCTTAAAACCTTGTTCGATGGCGCGCTTTGCAATCTCAGCCGCTCTCTCGGGTTCAACTCCTGACACGGACCATTTCGTCGTGACGAACTCGCGCACTTTACCGCCGAGCAATTCGTAAACCGGTTTGCCGGCCGCTTTCCCAGCGATATCCCACAGCGCCATTTCAACCGCCGCCTTCGTGAACATATTCCCGGCGAACGCGAGCCGGAATTTTTGCGTGAGCGAATCAATCTCGAGCGGATTTTGCCCTACGAGCAACGGTTCGAGATAAGTGGCAATAAGATGCGCTGCGGTAACTTGATCTTCACCACTCCATCGCGGCGTGCATGAAGCTTCGCCGAGACCGACAATTCCAGCGTCCGTATGAACCTTAACAATCAGAAACGGCGAAACCGTATGCGCCCCACCGCGTCCACTGCGAATCGCCACATCGGCCTTGAGCGGAATGCGAATCGGAATCGTTTCGATGCGTGTAATCTTCACAAAAGGTAAGGCACGTCGCTGGGCGCGCGCCGCTTGTTCGGCAATCTTGTTTTTTCCGCCCATCAAAGCAATGCAAAAACAGATTGCTGGCGTGCGTCCTTGGGGTTACAACGCGGGCAAATGACGAGCGGCACCCGCATCCAGGACCTTCCCGAAAGCGAACGTCCGCGGGAACGAATGATAAAGCACGGCGCCGATGCCTTGAGTAAATCCGAGTTGCTCGCCATCCTCCTTCGCACCGGGACCAAGGGCGCTTCTGCCATCCAAATCGGTGCCGAACTGCTCAATAAATTCGGAACCCTCGATCAACTTTCCCGCGCCTCGCTCGATGACTTGCGAACGGTAAAAGGCGTCGGCCGCGACAAAGCCATCGCGTTGAAAAGCGCTTTCAAACTAGCGCGTCTGCTCGTTGACGAAACTCACGGCGAAGCGCCGGTTCTTGATAACCCCGAGCGTGTTGCCGATTACCTGCGCGAAGACAATCGCCAATATGAAGTCGAACAGTTTCAGGTTATTCTTCTCAACACACGCAAGAAGTTGATTCGAGTCGAAAAAATCTCCCAGGGAATTTTGGACCAAATTATCGTCCACCCGCGCGAAGTGTTCCGACGCGCCATTTCTGCCAACGCCGCCGCGATTGTTCTGGTCCACAATCATCCCAGTGGCGACCCGAGCCCGTCCGAGTCCGACATCCGAACCACGCGCGACATCGTCCGTGCCGGCCAACTTCTGAAAATCGAGGTGGTCGACCATATCATCCTCGGACGCAAAGTTGGCCCGAGCGGAAAAGATTATGCTTCCCTGCGTGAATTGGGCTATTTCTATCCCTGACATGATTCATTCGACCGCTGTTATCCATCCCAAAGCCCGACTCGACGCCACCGTCGCAGTCGGCCCCCTCGCGGTCATTGATGAGCATGTTGTCCTCGGCCCCGGTTGCGTCGTCGGTCCGCACGCTTATCTGACCGGCCACACCACCATCGGCGCGAACAACAAAATTTTCGCAGGCGCAGTTATTGGCGAAGCTCCGCAGGATTTAAAATACAAAAACGCACCAACGCGATTGCGCATTGGAAACAACAACACCTTTCGCGAAGGCGTCACCGTTCATCGCTCCAACAAAGACGAAGAGGATACGGTGATTGGTTCAGACAACTTTCTGATGGCCAACGCGCACGTTGGTCATAATTCCCAGGTCGGAAACAACATCATCATCGCCAACGGCGCGCTCTTAGGCGGGCACGTGCGTGTTGACGATCGCGCGTTTATTTCTGGTAATTGCCTCGTGCACCAATTCGCTCGCGTCGGTTCACTGTCTTTGATGCAAGGCGGTGCCGCCATCAGCAAAGATTTGCCGCCGTTTACCATTGCCCTCGGCGTCAACGGTATTTGCGGGTTAAATATAATCGGTTTGCGCCGTGCCGGATTGAGCCCCGAAGAGCGCTTGGAACTGAAAAAGGTTTACCACGAATTATTCCGCAGCGGACAAAACATCACCAAAGTCGCCGCTGCCTGTAAATCCATGTTCACCAGCAAACCGGCCGCGTTACTCATCGATTTCGTCTTATCCAGCAAACGCGGCGTGGCCCCCCACTTCGTTTCAATCGAAACCGACGACGACGACGAAACCTAGCCCCTCCGTTTCATCCTTCAGCGTTCCGCCTTCTATCTCCTATCTCCTATCTCCTATCTTCAAATCCGTTTTTCATCCGCATCGATGAAGTCGACAAACGTCTCGATGTCCTTGCGATGATCCAGCCCCGCTTCCTTGAGTCGCATCTGCAAGCGTTGGCGCGCATCATCGGCATCGCGTCCACGGTTCAATACGAAATTGTTGAACTCCGTTTTTTGTGCAGCCGTTGACTTCACATTTTTAGAAACCCAATCCGCCACTTGCCCGTCCGTCACCGTGCCTTTGACGACCTCGATAAACTGCTCCGGCGTCACCCCCGCCGCTTTGCACCACGAGCCATCGAAACCTTTTGTAAAATTATCCTGATAATCCTTCGCCAACTTGCCCGCGAGATGCAGGCGAACCTTATCAACAAAGCGCGGCAGATAAACCCAACCCGCCATCGTCTCACGCGGACTCCGAGGAAAAATAATCTGTTCCATAATGAGAGAGCTTCAAGAAAACCCACCCATCTGTCAACTGAGCGTGACACCCCGCACACTCAACCCTCGGGAAGGCGCGAGCCATCTTCAATCGCCCCCATCGGCCTCCTAAATCTGGCTGTTACCTTCCCGCGAACCGCAACGCGGTTCCATCCCTCAGCCCAGGGTTGGCTAGGGTAACAGGGGCCTACCCTGGGTAAAATCCCATCAACGAAAGTTCACTTACGCGAAGCGGCGACGAAGGAGTTA
>JAQGOW010000390.1 GCA_028293405.1 Verrucomicrobiales bacterium | reverse complement strand
TCGGGGCCGAGACGTTCGGCAAGTTTGTCTTTTCCCAAGGCAAGGAAAGCGCCGACGGTTTGGATGCCCCATTTTTTTAGGACTTCGAAAATTTCGGATGGTGGGGAGAGGCTTTCGATGGGGAGTTCGGAGATGAACTGGTTCGGATCGTCGACGAATAAAAAGCCTCCTCTCCCAGACACTCTCCTCCCTTCGGGAAGAAAGGGAGAAGACGTTGCGTGCTTGGCGGCTTGTAACGCGAGACTGGGGGTTTCGGCTAGGCCGAGTTGGGCTTCGAAGCCGAGTTGTGATAAAGCACCGAAAATTTTCTCGGCCCAGTGGAGTTGTTCAGCGAGGTCGGTGCGGACGTGACCGTCGGCGCTCCAATCGGACAGGCCTTGTAAATCCATTGTGCAAATTCCGGCTGCTGTCGATTCGAGGTTTGGCGAGAAGCAGTAGGCGCATTGGAGCAAGGTTTCGGTGGCGGCTTCTTCTTGGGCAATGGAACGCGAACGTATGATGACATCGCGGCAACGGGCCATGGCTTGAGTCGATGTCAGACCGGGAACAACCCCAGCGTTGGCAGCGGCTTCGGTGAGTTGGAAAATTGTGGCTTTCGGGACGTGGTCGTCGATGAGCGCGACGGGGCGAGTACGCAGCTCGGGATCAAGTCGCAGGGCGGCTTGGAGGTGGAAGTTGGGAATGTAAATGACAGCGAACATTTCAACAGAAAGCTCCAAGCTCCAAGAACCAAGCTCCAGAGAAGTTCCAAAGCCTAAGCTCCAAATTAAAGCGATCCGTCATATCAACCGACCTCCACGGCTCTAAGATTTTCGCGATCCAAATTGAAATGGAGTTCGGGGACGAGCTCTTCGGGTGTTTGGGATAAAGCGGTAATGTCGAAGTGAGAGTTTAATGTTAAGCGGACTTCGGTGCTGCTCACCATGGCGTTCGGAGTGAAGACGACGAAACTGGTGCCGTTTTGTTGGACGATGCGTTGGAGGCGATACCAGATGGTGCCGGAAATTTTTCGGAGTTGCGCGGCTGGGTTCATTTTCAAATCCAACAACACCAAAGGCAGATTACGATCGCGCAGGATGATGTCGGTGGCTTTCAAGGCTTCGGCGGCGTTTTTGCAGCGAACCCAAAGCAGACGCGATAAAGTTTCCTGAGCGAAGGAGCACGGGTCGAAGGAATCGGCGGCGTCGATTAGGACGATGATTTGCTGGGTGGCGTGAGCTTGTTCGATGAGCGCATGTAACAAGAGGCCGCTGCCGGTGCCAGAAGCGGACGGCGCAGCGCGACCGTCCCTACCAGAGTTACCACCAACGATTTCGGTGATGGAGCCTTTCGCCAAGCCGCCGTGGAGCAAAGTATCCAAGCGTTCGACGCCGGTTTTCCAGCAACTGGGCGCCGGTGGAGTGTCGGTCCAGGTGCGCAGATGCGGGAAGCGGTCGGCCAGAAGCTGGCGGAGTTGGACGATTTGCGAGTTCACGGCAATTTTTCCGTTCTTAAATTATACGCGTGTTGATGCGTTACGGGAACAAAGGATTATTCACAGGGCATAACATCTTTTTGTTTTGCTTAAAAAAAGTTAAATAAAGTTAAAAAAGGTTAAATTAGGCGAAACGAAGTGGATGTTTTGAAAGCCGACCGGCTTTGGTGCTGCATTTCTGTAAGTGGTTGAGGTGCACAGATTGCGTAACAACACATACGGAATTTCGGTCAAGAAACGGTCAAGTTTTTCAGCGCACTGTTGGATATCTGCCGAAAGGCTCGGCAGTAGCCCCGCCCTACCATTGGAAAAGAGTTCTGTTCTCATATTGGTGAGGATGGTAGCAAGGTCACTTGGACAAAAGCTGTCCAAGTGGAAATAAAAATTTTGTGCGGCGTTTTTAGGAATGAAATTGAAAAAACGGCTTTTAATAGCAGGGGTTGCAGTCGCTATCGTAGCAGGGCTGCTGTTCTTCTGCTTTCAGCCGTCACGTCCAGTGGCCCCGGTGGAACTCCTCGCCTACCCGCATAAAAGCCCGTTCCGAATCGCAACGCAGATTGAACGGTTGATCCCGAGTTCCTGGGGATGGGCATGGAAATTGAGAGATCGTTTAAGAGGACCGGTCCGCGCCATCACCATTAGCACGCAGGTCCTCGAAGGTGCGTTTTCCGAAACCGGCCAAAGTATTGCGAGCAATGTTTTGGCGGGCAAAGTCGCGCTCACAAACGCTTACGGGTACGAAGTGTGGAAGTTGGATGCAAACCAAGTGTCTGCTTTATCCCGCACCTTCAAAGGTGCGCAGGGCATAGATGTTTTATCAGCTCCGAGGGTTCAAACGGCGAACGACGTGGGTGCGGCCGTAATGCAGACCCAGCCGGTTGTGCTTGGCGGGGCCACCAATCATGTTGGCGTAACAGCCCTGTTTGAGCCACATGTCGACGGTGATACGGTGGATCTGTTTATGGACTTTCTTTATTCGGAACTACTGACGAATCCGGTTTCGATCCGCACGAATGTGGCGATTGCACTCCGCTCGCAATTAAGTGACGGAACGGGTGTGTTTCTCGCGCAGAAGTCTAAAGATGATAAAGGAAAGTTTCGCGGGATTATCGTGTCGCTCGCGTTGGCACCCAGGAAGAAGTAGCAAATTGAAGTCAACAAAATGAAACGCTGGTTATTGTTTTCGGCTGTGTTCATGTCGTGGTTCGTGGTCGCTCTTTCGGCTGAACCAGCATCCACAAATCGCATCGCTTGGAATGAGACGGTGGAGTTGGGCAAAGGATTCTGGATGCGGTTGGCCTATATAAAAGGCGAACGTTGGCTTGGTGTGATTACGCGGTTTCCAGGTCACAAAGCGCCGTCGTGGTTGGAAATTGTTGAAAGCACAAACGGCTGTCGGGCGTGGGCGACGGTGGCGCGAGTGGAGCAAAGTGGACGGCATCTGGATAATGGTAATTTGCTGGTGATGCCGGATGGGGCGGTGCTGTTGACGTGTCGGTCGTTGATTGATGGGGAATCGTTTCGGTTACCGGTGTTTCGAAGCAAGGACCGTGGTCGCACGTGGGCCGCATTGAGCAATATCGACAGCAACGAAGGCGCGACGGGGACGTTGTTTGCGAAAGGGCTTTGGGAACCGCATTTGTTTTTTCTGCCGGACGGGCGTGTGAGTGTCGTTTACTCGAATGAGAAGCACGCGGGCTACAGCCAGATTTTGTCGGAGAAAGTTTCCAAAGACGGCGCGAAGACCTGGGGAGAGGAAAGGCGGATTGTCGAGGAGGCGGGTGGCGGCAAATTGCGACCGGGTATGGGGGTTCCGGCGCGGATGAGTGATGGGCGATTTATTTTGGTTTACGAAATTGTCGGGCGCGGGAATGCGGATGTTTATTTTAAAATTTCCAAAGACGGGCTTCAGTGGCCGGAAGGTTTGGGCACTGAAATGAAAGGTCAACATGCCGCGCCTTTTGCGCTGGCGCTTACGGACGGGAGTTTGTTGGTGACGTCCGCGTCGCACCAGATTTCATTGAGCACGGATTTGGCGCAGACGTGGCAAACGATCGCAAGTCCGTGGGACATGCCGTTTAAGCTGACCTGGCCGGCGCTTTATCAAGTCGGGACTAATCGTGTGCTGGCGGTGATCAGCAATCCGCAGACGAGGTTGCGGTTTGGCACGTGGAAGGCTGGATTCAGGTGAGAGTCAGAGTCGATCCCATTCAATCTCGAGTCCGCGCTTCTGTACCCATTCCCCGACAACACTCCGATCAATAATCTCAGCAGAAACAGCCAGCATCGAACGAATATCGCGCAGATGTTTGTCTGATCCGCCTTCGCGAAAGTATTCGAGTTTACGCACAATGACATATTCAGGGGGAGCGACGACGACTTGTTCACCCTTAAGTTGGAGTTTGCGCGAATGACGAAAACCCCACGCGGTTAGTTCGTCAGAACCACTGGGATAAAAGTCAGCTTTGTATCCCGTCTCCAGATGAATCAGATTGAAATGACCCTGGTCACCTTGCGCCACTTGATCAGAAATGATTTCTCTCGGCGGAACGTAAAATTCGTTTTGTGGAAATACTTCGGTCAATCGAGAGATATCGCCCGTTCGGAGGAATACGACCAAATCAACATCGTTGGTCAAACGCGGCTCGCCGTATAGAATGGCTGCCATCCCGCCGCTGACCATATAACGCACGCCGATTTGATTCAGCGGACGCACGAAAAACAAAAATAAATCAGGTTCGGGCATTCTGGAAAATCCGCGTCACCTCGCGGCCAATCTGATCCTCCTGCCAATCGGGATGTTGCAAGCGTATCCCCGCGGCTTTCCAATCGCGTGCCGACCAATATAGGCGCTCCGCAATTTTGAGTCGTTGCTCCGGAGTCATCTTGCGATAGATCGCGATCTGTTCGGGCGCAGGCTGTTCGTCCGCCAACATGTAAACAGTATGATGCGAGCAATTGAGCATCGCAAGCACACGCAATTGGATATGCGACGTGCCCTTCGGAATTACGAATTGTTTTCCCGAATGATGCTGCTTGCGCAGTGTTTGTAGCACCTCTTTGAGCTTGAACTCTGATTGTCTAAGAATCAGTGTGCGATCAACGAATAAATTCAATTGAGCTACAAAGTATTAATTTCCACACTGGCTATCGCAGCGCTTCTCATTGGCTGCGAGTCCACGCCGCATTACAACCGCACGAAGATCGTGATGACGGGGCAAGCTCTTCCGAAAAAGCCTTACGGCAGCGTGAAGTTGTATCAGAGTAAAGAAGAAGTGCGCGGCGACTACGACGTGATTGGAATCATGACAGTTGACGGCAATTCCGGCGAAGAAGCGCTATTTATAAAGGCGTTCTTATACCGAGCAGCGGACATTGGCGCCGACGGTGTAATTTTGTATCGAGGACGCGAAATCGGGAAACTACAACCTGGTTGGTTTGCTTATGGGTACTGGTCACCTCCGAGGATTACTCCTGAACGTGCTTATCGCGGAGAGGCCGTACACTTCAAATGAAGCCACGCAAGGGATACCACCTGCATTACAATCCATTAGTGACAGAGGAATTACGGTTTGTTTTCCCGAGTGACGCTGTTTAAGTTCTGCGCATGCAAAAGAGGCAGGCGCGCATCAAACGTGAAACGACGGAGACGCAGATTTCTCTGACCCTGAATGTCGATGGGACGGGGAAATCTTCGATTTCTACCGGCGTCGGATTCTTCGATCATATGCTCACGTTGATGGCGAAGCATGGGACGCTTGATCTGGAATTAAAATGTAAAGGAGATTTACACGTTGATGCGCATCACACGGTCGAGGATTGCGGGCTCGCGCTTGGGCAGGCTTTTGTGCAGGCGCTGGGCGATAAGAAAGGAATCAAACGGTATGGGACTGGGTTTGATCCGCGTAATCCGTTCACCGGTGAAGCATATGTTCCGATGGATGAAACGCTCGCACGGTGTGTCGTTGATTTTGGTGGGAGGCCGCACTTTATTTGGCGCGGGTTGGATGCTTTTTCTTTCAAATCGGTGAGCAAATCGGAGAAGAAGCAGGATATGTCTTCGGCGTTTCGGTTTGGGTTGGCAAAAGAATTTTTTCAGGGCTTTGCCAATGAAGGTCGGGCTAATTTACACCTCGAACTCCTCTATGGGGAAGAGCCACATCATGTTGTTGAGGCGTTGTTTAAGTCGTTCGGACGGGCCATTGATGCGGCTTGTCAACGGGATCCTCGCATCGCCAATAAACTTCCTTCCACAAAAGGAAAATTGTAACGCAGGCGGCTGAATAATTGTCTAGCAGCAGCGTCAAACCTTATGTCGATAAACCAGGATAAGTCAGCGATGAGCGACCAAGACCTGGTTACGGCGTCTCGCAAAGGCGATATGGTCGCCTTTGAGGAATTGGTGGCGCGACATCGCGATAAGATTTACGCACGCGCGTATAGCATGATGCGTAACGAGGATGAAGCGCTTGATCTTTCTCAGGAAGCGTGGGTGAAAGGGTGGCAGCGGCTGATTCAGTTCCAGGGGGATTCGAGTTTCGTCACGTGGATGACGCGAATCGTAATCAATTTGTGCCTGGACCAGTTGCGCAAACATAAACGGCAACGCGCGGAGTCCATCGAGATGATGGATGAAGAAAGCGGCGGCGTGGAACGGCAGATGCCGGTTATCACGATTAATCCGACGGAGGGTTTGGAGCGCGGGGAATTGAGGCAACGGATTGATCGGGCGTTGGCGCAGTTGTCGAATGAGCATAGGACAGTGCTGGTGCTG
>JAQGOW010000382.1 GCA_028293405.1 Verrucomicrobiales bacterium | reverse complement strand
CATAGAAAAGCGTTTCGTTCGTATCCTGCAACTCGCGCAAAAACGCATAACGTTCGAACGTGGATTCCAGCGCACGCAGCGCCTTCAACCGTCGCATCATCTGTTCGTCCAGGTCGCCAATATGAGGCGGGAGCAAGCCGTGCAAGTCGAAGATGTCACGTTCCGTCGCGGTGAAGGCAGACCCTTTGTTGAGGGTAGAATTGTGCAGCAGGTCTATACCGGTCAGAGCAGTTTCGATAATCGTTTCACGATTCATAAGGAGCGCTACGAGCCTCCTACCTCGCGCCCGTGCAAACCTAGAATACCTCTGAAATCAGCGCCTCGCGTTGATGCAAATCAACTCGTTTGCAACGCTGCCGACCAACGAAACGCAGCTACGCCGACACCCATTCAGAACTCGGTTTCGCGAGCAACTCGCTGCGAGTGGATTGGAGTCGGTTCATTAAAATGCGCGACACACGTTTCATCAACTCGTAGCCGAAATCGTGGTCCTCTTCTGCGCGAACCAGCAACCGCGCGCCGTTCAGCACGACGACAGTAGTAGGCTCGATAACGCGTGCACTCAAATGCCAGACGAAAGGTGGGTAGAGCCACGACCAGCCAAAGCAACCGTCCGCGCCGACTGTCGTCACCATAGCCGAGTCTCCGCCCGGTTCATGCACTTCCAAGGACACCCTGCCGCTTTCGACAATATAAAACTCGTTGGCCGGCCCACCTTCCGTGAACAACACCGTATCGGGTTCAAAGTGTGCGATGCGCCCGCAGTCACACAGGACCGCCAGATGCTCGCGTTTCATGCCCTTGAAGAACGGCTGCCCTGTTACGATAGATTTCAGATCATTCATTTTCCCTCCCCCTGGTTTTTTTGTGTCTTTACTCATTCAACCCCCAGTGCCCAACCGGCCGGACCGATGCCGCCAATTCCAGTAAGGACCGGCACCGTGCCTGGTCGTCCTTTTCAACAATCGCCACCTGCCGCAAGGCGCGTTCAACCGAGGCTAAATCTTCTGATGTAATGAGAAGCCGCTCCTGATCAAGGTCAGTGGTACTGGTTTGCAATTCTGATTGGGGCAAAGTTGAAGTCTTCATAACGCATCTCACCGGTCTCAATAAAGTGTACTCCTGGGTGCCAGACACTTTCCGAGGCCATATGATGTACCTTCGCACTTCGGCGAGTACCGACTACACGGAACTTGCCAAAAGTGCATCGTGTATTGACGTCTCAAAGAATGCATTAGAACTCATTCAGCAGGCTCGGCGTTTGCGTAGTGCGGTTGACAGGTTATCTTAACTTAGCCGCAGCACGGACGCCTGTGGTGGGTGGATAAAGTTGTCAGGGTATGGCAACGGGTTCCGCGAGAGTCCTCGATGGGTATGATCACATTAATGAAACTAGTGGCCGGTGCAGCGATCGCACTGGGAGTTCTCTCGCCGGGCTTCACGCCTCGCGCAGATACATGCGAATGCAAAGCAAAAGCAGCGGCTCCGCATCTGGTGCCGCACGCCGATACTTGCGAATGCAAAGCAAAAACGCCGTCGTGATCAGAAATTAGTTAGCCAAACGACGGGTGCGAAGAAGAGCAATTCCCCCCTACTCTTCTTCTTTTTCCATACGCACTATTCGCAGTAACGGTATGCATAAAATTCTGGTTTCCGAGCCGCACATCGCCTCGTATTCCGCTTGTCTTCTTCTGGCGCTCATTGCCGGGTATTTAATCAGCCGCTGGCGCGCAGTTCGTGTCGGGCTCGAAGGCGCGCACATCGACAACATGACCCTCTTGATTGCGGTCAGCAGCTTGTTCGGTGCACGAGTCTTTAGCTGGTGGTTTGAGTTCCCTGAAGGTGTCAGCCCCTGGAGCGCACTGACAAATGCCAGCGGAGGCATGGTCTTTTACGGCGGCATGATCTTCGGCGCTATCGCAGTTGTGGCGTATGCCGCCTGCACGTGTCTATCGCTCGGCAATCTCATGGACGCATGCGCACCGGGACTCGCGCTCGGCCTCGCCATCGGACGCATCGGTTGTTTTATGGCCGGTTGTTGCTGGGGCGATGTTTGCATCAGCGACGCGCAAGCCGCCTCAATTCACGACCCGAGCGTGCTTCGGCAAGTCCGCACGTTTTCAATTTTATCGCCGAGCACCTATCCGTTGGCCGTCACCTTCCCGCCAGACGCAGGAGCAACTGAACAACATTGCGACCTCGGCCTGACTTCAAAAGAAAGCGCGCGATCACTCCCCGTCCACCCAGTGCAACTTTACGAAACGGCGTTTGCGTTGCTGTTGTGTCTCTATTTGCACCGGGCCTTCAAACGCCGTGAATGGGAAGGCGAAATTATTTGGCAATTTATGTTCGGCTACGGCGTGATTCGTTTCTCCCTTGAGTTCTTCCGAGCCGATAATCCTGCCGCATTCGCAGGCCTCACCTTATCGCAACTCATCAGCATCGGGATGGTCGTTGCGGCGATCACCGTTTTTCGCAGCCACAAATCACACATTCGCGTGGCGCGACTGAACCATGTGCGACTCGATTAGTACGGCGAAGAGTTGATCCACGCCGGCGAAACGCTATTCGTGCCGCGTCGGACAATTACGCCGGAGCCAGGATTGAACACGGTGTCGCTGCCAACAATCGCGCTCCCGAAACCAACCCGCCTCCACGCGTTGTTCCAGTAGTAGTAAACTGCGGACGAAGATTTATTTTTCGCAGCCACAGAGTTATCGAAAATCAAAAGCTCATCAGTCCGAGACCCTGGCAACGGACTCGTCGCAAACGCGCCACTGGTGATCAAACCACTCGCATCGAGCGAGACGCCGGTCGGCCTCGTAAGCGAAACAAAATTGTCCTGCTTATCACCCGCGCTACCATCCGGTGCGCGCAAGGTGATCTTCCAACTTGATGCGTCCGCCACACCGACAGGGAGCAGCGTCGTGTTCGTCGCCACGTTGTGCCGCACAATAAAACACAGGTTCATCGGCAACACGTCATTACCGTGATCGACGCTCCCCTGCCCAACTTGTTTCCAAATTCCCGCGTTGAAGAAGTAAACTTTCGACGCGCTGAGGTTGATGCCCGAACTCGTGTAATCCGGAATAAGCACCTCCGTATTGCGATTGCCAACCGTCGGCGACACATTCACCCCTGCGCCATTTGGAAACACCGAGTTCAACGTCCAATACGGTTCGATCACAAAAAGATCGCCCACCGCCACCGTCGATAGTGAATTGTTAGACGTATCGACTGTAACCGAGTTGGTGCCGTTGGCCGTAATCGGAAATACCGGTCCCTGCGCGTTGCCGGTGGTGAAGAGGATGTAAAAATTGTTCGATTGCGCGCCGGCAGCATACACGAACTGGTTCGACGTCCAGCTCGTCGGATATTGGATGGTCACCGTGATCGTATTGCCGACGACCGAAGCAACGGTTGCCGATGCACTCGGTGGCCGCACAAATGGAAGGGAAACATACGAATCCGAGTTGCCCAACAAATTCAACTGAACAAACCCGGCGACCTCGCTCGCGGTGCAGTCAGATGCCAACCGATAAAACTGTTGCGCATTCGTTCGCGCCACGTTGACCGTCAGCGTGCTGCCGCTTGCCGCATACGCACCAGACGTTATCCATTGCGCGTTCGACAAGCTGTCGGCGTATTGAAAGGAATAATTGTTCCCAAGATCAGTCGTCCAAGTCAGGCCGATTGTGCCATCCGAATTGCTGGTGACGTTCAGCAGGTGGATCGCGCACGGACTCAACGTCAACGTTGCATCGAAGCTTGTGACCGAACCTGCCATGTTCGTAATCACAACGGAATAAGAGCCCGCATTGGACGATTGCACGTGCGAAAGCGCATAAGAACTTGCTGTCGCACCTGAAATACTCACGTTGTTAAAGCGCCATTGATATCCCAGCGCAGCAGTCCCCGTTGCTGACACCGAAAATGTAGCGCTCGAATTCTGACTAACCGTGTGCGATTGCGGCTGAGTCGTAATCGAAGGCGCCTGGTTCACGGACAGTATCGCGTCCGAACTCGTCACCACGCCCGCCACGTTTGTCACCATGACCGAGTAACTACCGGCATCAGAATTTTGCACGTTCGTTTTCGTATAACTGCTGGCGATCGCGCCGCCAATGGAAACTCCGTTGAGTCTCCATTGATACGAAAGCGGTGCTGTTCCACTCGCCGTAACGCTGAACACTGCGTTGCTGCTTACGTTCACAGCGAGGCTCTGGGGTTGTGCGCTGATGCTTGCCGGCACATTCACGGCGAGCACAGCCGATCCGCTGGTTACCGCGGAACTGATATTGCTCACGACAACAGAATAACTGCCGACGTCAGCAGGCTGCGCATTCGTCTTTGCATACGAACTCGCCGTGGCTCCGACGATTGCGCCACCATTGAACCGCCACTGATACGTCGGTGTCGGCGAACCCGTTGCAGTCACACTGAACAACGCATTCGAACCTTGCGTCACCGTCGCGCTCGCCGGTTGCGCCGAAATCAAAGGTGCAACCACCGGCACTTCCACGCGCACGTTATCAATCAAACCAAAACTTAAATTGGTGTTGTCAGACAACGACGTAAACGGATCCCAATAGCCGACGAAAATATTACTCGCAGTAATCGAACTTGCCGACACACTCGCAAGCTTCAACCCGTCCACGTACCAGGTCACGTTTGTGGAGTCGTTGTCGACAACGACGTCGCGCCACTTCAACCCAACAGCGCCGACGGTCAACGATCCGGTCTGCTGCGCGTAATTGGTTTGCTGGAACAAAGGTGGCGTCGTTCCCGCTGGAAAAACGTTGCCGTAGTAATAATCACTACTCGAGCGTCCGCTGCTGCGCGTGGAAGTTGCCGTGTAAACACCGGAAGTCACCGCCTGTTGATTGGTCGCAATGTAAGCAACAAAATCGCCTTGCGTCGTCGAACCACTTCCCACTCCACCGTCTCCATCAACACTGAACCACACGCCGTCAGCGGTTGCACCCGTGTTATTCCACTGCACCCGGCCACCCGCTGTGCCGATGCCCGCTGTAACCATCTCAGTCGAGCCATTGCCGCCACCCGGCAATGGCCCATTCACATTGAGCCACATATCAAAATGCAATCGATAAGGCGCGCTGAACGTTTGCCCGTTCGGCGAAGCACTCAGTGCCGCGACCACACTGTTCTTCAAATTCGCTTCCAACCGCAAACCGGATGTTGTGCCGTTCGTTGCGTTTGGGGCTGACGGCACGCCTATCACAGAATAGTTGTAGGCAAAGGTCGAACGCGTGTCGGTTGAAGATTTCGTCACCGTCCAATTAGCGGACGAGTTCGCATCAAAGTTATCCGTGAAAATTGGAGTGAACTGCCGATTCACCGTCACCGTTGAAACAGCGCTCGTGATGCTGCCGAAAGTATTGCTGCAAATCACGGTGTAACTACCGGCACTCGTCGTCTGGATGTTCGTCAACGTATATGCAGAATTCGTTGCGCCCGAAATCGCAACGCCATTGAAACGCCATTGATATTTCAACGTCGGAGCGCCAAGCGCCCACACACTCATCGCCAAAGACCCACCGCGATCACCGTATCGCGAAGACGGTTGGCTCACGAACAACGGTGCCGCAATCGAACCGATGACGTGGTTCGTCAAACCCACAGCATTTCCATTGTACACATCAACGTCGCATTGCCCGCTAATCCCGGGAACAATATTCGTTGCGCTCCACTGCCAAAAATTCCAACTCGAAAAAGGCCCTGTTCCGCCCGGCGCGCCCGTTTGCGGATCCTCGTGGTTCCAGGTAGCAACCCACGGCGAAAACGTATTCGTAATAGTGCTATCCATCCAATTCGCCGAGAACGAAACACCGCAATATAAGACAGGCTTGATCGTCACACCTTTCGCAGCGGCGTTGCTGACGACCGTCGTCGCCCACGCGTTGAGCCACTGCGAAAACGTCGTTTTCGTATAACCATAGTGCCCCGGCTCATAACCATTCGTCGTGACGTACTCCGCGTCCAACATTGGCATCATGTAATAGCCGTTGTTCGTGATGTAGTTTTTCGCCGTAGCCCAAAAATATTGCGCCTCGGCAATCGCGCCATTGGTCCCCGGATTTTCATCATAACGCGCGAAGTGATACGGTGCGATCAGGACACCAGCGGTTTTCGCCCCCGAAGCATTTGCCGTGAACGTCGGGTCGATATAGTTCGTCCCCTCAGTCGCCTTCGCCCACGAGAAAACGTATCCGGCGTTCTTAACGCTCGACCACGTAATCGCGCCTTCCCAATGGGAAACATCGCCCCCAAGCGGACGTTGCGCCTGCGCTGCTGTCGCAAGGACAACGAGCAGGAGGACAGGAATAAGGCGTATGGATTTCAACTAATCGTGGGTTGGACTTTGCAGCAGTGTTTTCGGAATCTAGTTTACAACGCTCACATCGTTTGACGAGCCAAATCACGACTACTTCCGTCGCCACCACATCATCAATTCAAGCCCGGTTCGATTCGGATACGAGCGCGGCACCCATTCCTTGACCAGATCAAAGTGCGGCGAAAATCGTTTCACCAATTCATCGCGCTTCGTTCCAAACGGCGGGCCATCCTTTTCGTCGATCATATAAAATACTGCGACGAAATTCCCGGACGGCTTCAACCAACGTTTTACCGCCTCAACGTAAAGATTGCGCTCCTCGAGTTGAATGGCACAAAACAACGTGTGTTCGAAAAGCCAATCGAACGGTTGCTTCGGTGTGTCGCGCAAGAAATCGCCCTGCACGAACTCCGCCTTCAAATTCGCAGCGACCGTCCTTTCATGTGCTAAACGCATCGCACTCGGCGCGAGATCCATCCCCGTCGCCTGAAAACCGGCCTTCGCCCAAACCCGCACGTCATGACCCGTGCCGCACCCAGGCACCAAAACAGTTCCACGCGGCAATTCAGGATTGTCGGCGATAAAATCGACGACACCGGGCGATGGCTCGCCCTTCTCCCATGGCATGTCGCCGGTTTGATAACGTTCTTCCCAATAACATTCGCTCATAAAACATCTTTCATTGTCAGTTGCATATTCACCGATTCAGTCAACGCGCTCACGCCTAATCCAATCAAGCGCAACGGCCGATTCACCAACCGCTCGCGTGCGAGCATAAAACAACCCAACCGATAAATATCACCAGCTTCGGTGATTGGTTCTTCAACCGAAAATTGCCGGGTCAACGTGGTGAAATCGCCATAACGAATTTTCACCTGCACAGTGCGCGCGCCAAGATGCCGTTTCTTCAGCCGAGTGGCGACATCTTCAGCTTGCGAACGCAGCGATTGCCTCAACACGCGCCTATCATCCGTGTCATGACCAAAAGTTTCCTCGCTGCTGACACTTTTGACTTCGTCGCCGAGTTCCAGCACTCGCTCATCCTCACCAAACGCCGCATTGCGCAATACCGGTCCGAACGAGCCGACCAACACTCGCAGATCGCCCGTATAATCCTGCACGTCTGCAATCGTCTTTATGTTCGCCCCCAGCAGAACTTGTTCAGTCACGCGCCCAACACCTGGAATAGCACGAACCGAAATAGGCCTCAAAAAAGCCGCCTTCTCCCGTTCCGGTATAACGGTCAACCCATCGGGCTTTTTAAAATCACTCGCGATCTTGGCTAACAATTTGTTGGACGCTATGCCAACCGTTGCCGACAGGTTCCTCTCCCTTCGAATGCGTTCTTTCAGCCCGCGCGCAATTGGAACGGCGTTGTTTAACGCCGTGTCCGCGTCAGACGTTTCGGCGAGAATGCGCAACACATCCAAGTATGCCTCATCGATAGAAGTCCGTTCCACATCAGCTCCGGTTTCCGCTAGGATTGCCATGATTTGTTCGGACTCGGCACGATACTGCTCCATGCGCGGTCGAATGAAGATCCCGGTCGGGCCAAGTCGCCCAGCCGTTACGCTTGGCAGAGCCGAACGCACCCCGAACTTCCGCGCTTCATAACTGGCTGCAGCCACCACCCCACGTTCAGTCGGCGGGCTGCCGACAATCACCGGCTTGCCGCGCAATTCCGGATTATCGCGCTGCTCGACCGACGCATAGAACGCGTCCATATCGACATGGATGATCTTGCGCGGCGGCATGCGCTGAGCTTATCAAGTCGCGAACAGAAAGTGAACTACTGCGCCTCGGTGCCGCCGACACTCGCCGTTCGTCCCACTCGCATCGCGCGCCAGAGCTTCTCCGCGGTCACGGGCATCTCGACATGGGTGACGCCGAATTCGGCGAGTGCATCGACAATCGCGTTGACGATCACGCCGAGCGACGGCGTGATGCCGCCCTCACCACCGCCGCGAAATCCGAGCGGATGCGTGGTCGACGGCACCTCGCTGATATCCGTCGCGAAGAACGGCAGATCGTCTGCGCGCGGCATCGCGTAGTCCATGAACGAACCCGCCAGCGCCTGCCCGCTCTT
>JAQGOW010000354.1 GCA_028293405.1 Verrucomicrobiales bacterium | reverse complement strand
ATCAACTGGAACTGGCGCTCACGGCCGATGACGCGGTGCGCATTCATCGCAGTGGAAAAATCGCGTCGTTCATCGGCATGGAAGGCGGGCATGCCATCAACAATTCACTCGCGATTTTGCGACTCACCTATCAGCTCGGCGCGCGGTACATGACGTTGACGCACACCAAAAATATCGATTGGGCCGACGCCGCCACCGATAAACCGCTCCATCACGGCCTCACCAAATTCGGCGAAGAAGTCGTTCTCGAAATGAATCGCCTCGGCATGCTCGTCGATATTTCCCACGTGTCCGAAGACACCATGAAAGCCGCTCTGCGCGTTTCCAAAGCGCCCGTGATCTTTTCACATTCGAATGCGCGCGCGCTTTGCGATCATGTGCGGAATGCTTCCGATGATGTGTTGAAGATGCTCGCCAAAAATAACGGCATCATCATGGTGAACTTCTATCCGGAGTATCTGATCGATTCCAATCGTGACTGGTATCGAGACGAACATCGTGAGAAGAAACGTCTCCAGGAAACCATCAAGGACGACGCGAAACTCGACGCGGCCTTGGATGAATGGCGCAAGAGCCACCCCGAACCGCATCAGGCCACCGTCGCCGACGTCGCCAATCACATCGATTACATCTGCAAAGTCGCCGGCGTCGACCACGTCGGCATCGGCGCGGATTACGAAGGGTTCAGCGGCCCACCTGTTGGACTCGAAGACGTCTCCAAATATCCAGCGCTCCTCGCCGAACTCCTCGCACGCGGGCATTCGGAAGAGGACATCAAGAAAATCGCTGGCCTCAACATCCTGCGCGTTTTGCGCGACGCGGAAAAAGTCTCCAAGTCGATGCAACATGAAAGTCATTGAAACGGCCCGAAACCGTTAAAGCGAAGACCGCCGGGTGAGGGCACCCGGCCTACAGATCGAGCTGTAGGCCGCGTGCCCTCACGCGGTCATTCGGCAGAATTTTCAAAAATGTGGCACAATGCCGAACGTCGGCCTCGCATCTCATTCCTTCTCTTTGGAGAAACATGGAGGCGTTAGCACGCGGCCACCCATCCGAGAAGTTTCTCTTCGCTTGCCGGCTATCGATCAGACCTTCTTCAATCCGTTCCTAACATCTTTTGTTTTTTGCTTAAAAAAGGTTAAAAAAGGTTAAAAAAAGCTAAATTCGGTTAAACGGGCCGATCTTTTTCGAGTCTGAGTTTTTAACTTGGTGCCGTTTGCTGCCGTTGACTGCCGTTTGGTGCCGGTCGCTTGCCCCGGTTTACCTTTGGTTACCGTTGGTTACCAGAATGCAGAATCGTCAGGCCCCCACGGGGGTTGCCCCCCCTCTTAGTGGTCGTAAGTCGTCACTAATGGTCGTATCTCGTCGTAAGTCGTCGCTAATGGTCGCAAACGGTCACGACTTTCGTCGCAAGTTCTCAAAGAGCGCGCTTTGGTCAAAACCGGGGTGCCACTCTAAACAATCTTTTTTAAAAGTGTCTGCAGGTGTCCGGAAGTGTCCGGAGCTGTCATGTGCCACTCTGGCAGCTTCAACGGCGGCGCATCGTACATTGTATATCAAAGAACAACCCGCAATTAAGGGGTTTTTAGCCGGCCGACTCGGGCTGGCTACTAAAACTTACCAAAGGAAGTAGCTACCTGTCAAGATAGTCGCCAAAAAACGTTGATTGACCCCTTGGCAACCGAAGTCGCAGGTGCACAAATGTTTTGCGGTGCATCTTGTCAGCTATTTTGTGATTTGCCACACTTCGGTATGGCTCCGGTTCCAGACAACAATCCAGTCGCAGAGACTAAATTCGAGGGCATCGACTATGGAATACCACCGCGTCGGGTGCTGATCGCGAATCCTGCCCTGATGGAGCTGTGGAATAATGCGGACTGCTATGCTTTGGGTTATGCAACAATACCGAGATATGAATCTGTGCCTGCAGTTCCAATGGTTATGGTTTCGTTCGAGAATATTGAAGCTGGACTCAGATTCTTTCGACTGATCAGGAGTTGGGACCGTACACCTCGAACGGGGCAGGGAATTGACATATCTTTTACTAAGAACCAGACGACGGGCAAATACTTGCTTAGCTGGTCTACTAAAGACTCTGAACTCGAGAAAAGAATATCAGATCCAGTCGCACGAGAGGATTACGCCACGACTATCGTAGGTTTGTCGGTAGGAAAAGACTTTAACCTCTCCGATGGGTTCAATTGGATTCGAGAACAATCGAAAGAGAAGCCGATTGTGTTCGTTCCTGCGACAAAGGATGGCGGACTAGCATTCCAATATGCGATTGGGAAACGAGATGTCCGTTTTCTTGAACAGGAAACCGCACATAAAGATTCGGTTGAACGTGCTTGGCCTTCTGATCAACCACAGCCACCTGATTCAAACGCGCTGCAACTTCCCTCAGTCGCCCCCGATGTGATCGTCAGCAAAAGAAACCGACAGCTCCGAAGATTTTTTCCCATTACGCTCGCACGCCTCCCATATAATCGATCATTCATAAAAGCCGTAAACCGCATGAAGCCCAGCTACAGCGATTGGCAGCTGACGCAGGCAGCATGTAATATCGTGTTGGTTGAAAGATTCTCTCCGAGTGACCAACCAAAACCGGATTTTGAGACGCTCTATGAGAAAATGCGTCAAAAGCCTGAAGGTGCCTCCGACACCTGGGCATTGAAACTTCATTTTAGTGAATCACGATTAGCTGATCAAGTTACGCGCGATATGGAATACCTCTCGAGCGCTACTCACAACCAGTTTCCGCTGGAGAATGTACGAGCGTCGTTGCGGAAAGTTGGGTTACTTCCATGAGCGTTCCCATTTTAACGTCAGATCGACGGATCAGAATTTTTCTAAGCAGCCGAATCGAGGAGTTCGCCTCGGCGCGGCGAAAGCTTGTGTGGACGATTCGGTCTGAAATGGGGCTAACACCGGTATATTTTGAAGCTGAAGCACGGCCCTACGCGCCGCGCGATTTGTACTCTGCATACATTGCCGATAGCGAAATTTTCGTGGGAATTTACGGCAGTGGCTACGGCTGGATAGATAAGGAGCATGGAATGACGGTCTCCGGACTCCACGACGAATGGCGTCTCGCAAGCAAACTCCCCCGTTTAGCATTCGTGAAAAGGACAGTCAAAAATAGAGACAAAAAACTCGATGACCTTTTAGGCGAAATTCAGAAATCGGACGTTAGCGTGGTAAAGTTTCGCACTGACAAAGAATTGGTTGAAAAGGTTCGAAGTGCGATTGCGGCAACAGTATCGGAACGCTTTTTAGACCCCGAAACGCCTACGACCAACTATATACCGGATTATGCAACTCAACTAATCAAAGAATACGACCGCCGAATAATTATCGACACGGAGTTTTTCAACACTCGGGTGGAGCCAGTCCTACGTAGCGCCCCCCGAATCTTGATCACGGGTGCACCTGGTACGGGAAAAACAGTCATTTTATTCAAAATTGCAAAGACGGGAGGCACAATATATTTGTCATTGCGGAACCGCTCACTGCTTTCCGCTGCGACCTACCTTAGTAACAAACTGTCTCAACTTGTGGGGCGAAAACCCCGCTCGTTTGCATCCGCCGATGACGCTCTATTCACGTTCGAGTCACTCAGGGATCGGAATGACATATCGATTTTGATTGATGACTCAGAACAAGCGCCCGGTGTAGCCATGGAATTGGCAAAAATGCCAACTGGTCAGGGCCGACTGATTTTTGCGAGTCGCTCACGCCTTCCGCTGCCCAACAATTTTACCGTGCTAACGTGTGACGGATTTACTGCAACCGAAGCTGTTCGGTTTATCGAACGATCGAATCCATCGTTATCCCCCTCGGCTCCGGACGCGATTGAGAAATCGAAAGGCAACCCGCTCTACCTGTCATATTTTGCGCAATCAAATTCAGCACACGTGGAGTCATCGATTGACGGTTATCACGAGGTAATGTGGGCAAAACTGTCGAGTGATCAGAAGGAACTCCTTGGCGTAATAGCTGTGTGCGAGATCGCTCCGACCGTCGAAACTATAGCTAACGCGCTCAGTGATTATAGGGTCGCACGCCTAACAGGTGTCGGTGCGCGCGGCGAGTGCGATAAAATTATTGACCTTCTCTCGATTCACGAACACAGGATCCGACTGTTTCACACTGCATTTCGTGATTTTGTCATCAACCAACTAGCGACGCAGGGCACCGGCAAAGCGCTACACAAGAGTGTCGGGAATGCTATGGGTCGTGAAGGTCAAAATGATTTGCGGGTGTATCACTTCATCTGCGCGGGAATTGGCGACACTGTATATGATCAGCTGCTCTCATGCGCGACCTGGGCACAAATCACGGGTCGCCTTTCTGTTGCCCGCAAAGCTCTTGCCACCGCTGTCTGGATTGGTCGACAAAAACGAGACTATCGCACAATTGGGTCCGCTTTACATTTTCTCGCGGAGATTAAGCAACATAGCAGTCATCCCGCGGCCGCCCTAAGAACAGCCATGTTGTCGGAAGCAATGTTCAAACGTACCAACAACAAGCACCTCGTACAGATCGCAAAAATCACAAGAGGGACATTCTTGGCCGAATTAAGCGCCGGAAAAACTGCGATATCGTTGCTGGAAGATGGTGCACGCTACTTCCACAAAGTTGGGCTACAGCAAATCGAAGCTATGGCACGCGCGAATTTAGGATTTGTACTTCTTCGTGCCGGTCTCATGAGCCGTTCGAAGATCGAATCGTTGGCGGCGCTCAAAACTTTTCGGAAGATTGGAGATTCGTATGGCATTGCTATGACACTGACGAATCTGCAAAACGTGTATCGAGCCGACGGCGATTGGCCGCGCCTTCGTCGCGTCGTCAATGAAAGTCGTATGCTTGCGCGAAGAATGGGTTGGCTTCGGATGGAAGCTGCCGCGCTGAACGGATTAGCTATCGTCGAGCGACATGCAAAAAAATATCAAGAAGCCGAACAAGCCTGTCGTGATGCCATCAAGATAGCGAAATCTATTGGCTATTCTGGTATAGAACAAACGTACACCTGCACTTTGGGTAACGTCCTGAAGGACCAAGGAAGGCACGATGAAGCCCGACAGTGTTACCAAATTGTTATCGACGAAAGCCAACGCAGAGGATTTACGCGGTCACTCGCTGCAGGAAAAGAATTGATGGCCGATCTGGTCGAGGAAGACGGGGATATTAAACTCGGCTTCAAGCTTGGCAAAGAGGCTCTCAAGCTCTTCAAGGAGCTGAAGGATACGTATCGGATTGCGACGGTGCTTGACAGTCAAGCTGGTCGATTTGAGAAGATCGGAAGTTTCACTAGCGCTGGTTATTTCTACGTTCGCGCCGCAGAAGCATGGTGGAAGACCCGAATAGTACTGGAATACAGCGGGTCAATGATTAGCGCAATCGACTGCTTTTTGACGGCGGCTGACCAACCAAAAGCACTGTTGTCCTGGCGTAAGGCATGGAAACGGTTATCAACGCCGGAAACCGCCGAAATTTCCCTTAAATTCTTTGCTAAGATAGCGTCGTTGAAAGGGGGGGAAGACCTGTTGCTGGCAGTTCCAGAGATTACCGATCAATTCCATAGTGCGATTGTGGATGGAACGCCAAAGACATGGATCGTTATTGCAGTGGCGAAGTTTGCAAAACTGCTGAAATCACTACCCGCTCAGGCTTACGGTAAAAATCTGCAATCCCTGTTGGCGGCATATAAAGCGAGGGCTTCCCAAAATCTATTGTTGGCAATGGCGACCTTAATGGAACAGTCGGACAACACCTTCATTGACACGCCGGAGTTCGAAAACTTTTGCACGTTGTTGGCTCAAGATTTGCCATCACTCCATTATTCCCAAAAGAGTCACTTGCCCGAACGCTGGATTGTGTTCCTTCCTGCGAGAAAGGCTCCAGCGATAGAGATAGAAATTTTATCTGCCTCGGCTGGGATCCGCGCACTTGCGGCAGTTTGCGCGTTGCTCCTTTGGTCTGAACGGCAGCTATTGTCGGACACAATAAGTAAGCGGAAATGGCGTGAACTCGGGTTCTCGATTTTAATCGGTTCTGAGAACGAATGGAACCAAAACGGAATGCCCGCAATGGAACCGTTGTCCGTTGATTTTCCTGTTGCATCGAGTAGTTCTAACGTTCCTCCGGGCAAGCCCCAACCGCACTGTATGGTTGTCATGCGAGACGATATCCTTCAGCTTAGCGATCGCACACAGTATCCAGAAAATAATGTGAGCATCGGCATGATGATGGTCGTTTATGCACGGGCACTTGAACATTTCACTCATTTTGGCTTTTCGGACAAAGCCGAACAATCGGCACGAATGCGCCTCATCTCGGAGACATTCGGCGTGAGTTTTCGTTCGCGGGACAAAGAGTAAAGCAGTGCAACAAACCGAACCACTTGGAACGTGGTGAGCATCGAAAATTGAAAATTGTTAATTCCTGCGTCGCGCTGTCGCGGAAGACGGTTGAGAGTTGAGGGGTGCGGGTTGATTGTTGAGGGATGGAGACAATCAAAGATCGAAGAGACGGCAGTTAAGGAAGTTCAAACCGCGAAATATCCGAAATCCGCGAAAAGGATCGGGGGTGATGGCAGGCAGAGAATTGAACGTTGCCCAACTCGTTACAAAAATGTGGTTTCCGCTTCGTCCTTGCAGCCGCGCTCCAAAACTTTGAAATTCATTTGAGCGTCGTATATTTCTGCCGTATCAATTCGACAGTGTTCGTCGTCTTTCGTTCCAGGCTCACCAGTTCAAGACGCACTGTCGTTCCGGCCTTTCCACGGATGAGGCCAAGGCACTCCGTCATGCTTTTGCCCGAAGTCGGAACATCATTCACCTTTTGCACCACGAGGCCAACCGACAAACCGGCTTGAGCCGCGGGAGAGTTCGGAAAAACTTTTGTGATCTTGAGCGCATGAGTTGGCCCATCAAAATTAAGTTCTGCTCCGATGCCGACAATCTCGGCCTGGTTGCCCGCCAGCAAAACCGCGGCGGTTTGCGGCGTCAATCGCGTTCCTTCCAGCAGAAGCCATCCGACGGAGTCAGCTTGCAGTCCGCCTGCAGTTTGTTGATTGAACAACACAACGACGCCCCGGTGTTTCTCCCGGTCAAAACCGACGAAGGCATTGTAGCCGACCGTTTGACCACCGTGTCCCAGCGGTTTCGTTCCATCGTCCATTCCGTGATCATACCAATCCATCGCTGTGGTGCGGTGCTTTGGTGGGGCACTATGACGAGGCCTCTGTGTTTTCTCCATTAGCGGTGTGAGGCTGGACTGCGTCAGACCAGCGTTGGCACTGACATATTTCAGCAGATCATTGGCGGTCGAACGCAAAGCGCTTGCACCGGACATCGCGAGAAAATCCTGGTTCGCCAGGGGATGGCCGGAGCGATCGTGGCCTTTCGCAACGCGGGACTTCAGTTCATCCGTGAGTGTGATGCGCGTGCTGTCCATTTTCAGCGGCCGACAAATCCGTTCGACCACTAACGATTCATAATCGGCCTTCGCTTTCAGCGTGATAACGTGCGCCAGTAAGGCCATCCCTACGTTGGAATACTCCCATTTGGCACCGGGATCGCGAGTGAGAGTGTAACCCGACAGAAAGGCATACAGTTTTTTAACCGTATAGCTGGAATAAGCCTTGTTCGCGTCTTCCTGCGAATAAATGTCCGGGA
>JAQGOW010000318.1 GCA_028293405.1 Verrucomicrobiales bacterium | reverse complement strand
TACTTGCTCTGCGGTCGCCTGATGAGCGCTTCGCATTGTCGCAAATTGAGCCAAGGCGCGTTCCTGAGTTTGCGGCACGCTCTTGGCTTCAGTCGGCTCCGTGCGCCGAACGTTGAACAACCAAACGCCTGCTGCCACCGCAATCAATGCGGCGAGCAGCAGGACGTTTCGTTTTAAGGAACCGATCATTAATTATTGCGTGGATTGACTGTGCCCGTCGCAAAATCCGCCGCGTTGTTGTTACTATCCGTCGCGCCGCCACCGGCGCGCAAGTCTGACGTCGTGTTCGAGGGAGCCGGCGCTGCACCGGAGCCTTCAAATGCATCCGCCGTTCCGTAACCGACAAAATCCACCACGTTCGCGCTGCCCACAGGATTGTCGACCGTTAACAGCGTCGTTGTCTTCGTCAACGCGACTTTACCAGCCGTTCCGGCCATCGAGATCGACCCGCTCACCTGGGGTGTCGGCAAACTTGTCGTTCCGCCAGTGCCAGCAGCTTCACCGATGAGATAATGGTGTCCAGCCGCAAGCGTCCCGCTCAAAGTCGTTTCCTGCCATGACGACCCAGCGGAGCTCGCGTATTGAACCGCATACGTGCTCAAGTCGACCGAAGCTGTGCCACTATTATACAGCTCAATAAAGTCATTCTTGTATGTCGCGCCGCTATTGCCGCCGCCACCGTAGACCTGGCTGATAACGACCGTGCCCGTGCCGCCACCACCAGTGCCGCCGCCGTCATTTTTCGCCCGCAACGTCGCCGCGACTGTCGAAGGCAACGCTGTGAAAAAGGTATAGCCGGTGTCCGCCTGAATCTGGTTTGGCGTGGTGTTGTAGTTCGTCCAATTCACACTGCGAATACCCTGAACGTTCGGCATCTTAACCGTAATAACGCGCGTCGAAGAAGTAACGCGGCTCAGCGCAGTACCAGAACCGGGCGGCACCACCACAATGATTTTCCAGGTGTAAGCAGGAATCGCAGCTTTACCGCTGGGCTGAATGCGCGAACCGTTAAATCCGCTCGGTCCGCAAGTAATCAACAATTCATTTCCAGCCGACGCCAAGGTGCGGCAATACGCTTCAAGCGCTTCCCACGGACCCTGATTATTATCCGGCGCTTGGGGCATGATGTTCGACATGTAAAACACCAAATCGTTGTCAGTGGTGTTGTCCGTGCGATCGGCTGAAGGACAATTATGGCCGCGATCATAACCGGTATTTGTGTAATCACTCGTCGTCACTCGATAAAAGCCAGATGGCAGCGTCGTGTCTGTGATAAACGAGGAACGTCCCGAGGATCCAACATCTGATGACGTCAGGTCCCAGCTTGTCCAGTTAGGTTCGCCATTGCTGTCATTATAATCGATCGCTTCAACGGTTCGTTGAATGAGGTAGTGACTGTGATTAGCTGGATCCGCCGTCGCGCCACTTGGATTCCCAAGTTGCATCTGCAACGACGAATTGATAATCGCTGAAACGTTCAGGGCCGCACAAAGCAGCAGGAACACGGCGACGCCGGACGCGGCACGGGTACGGGACAGTAGATTACGTTTATTCATAATGGGAACGGATTTCGAACTTAGATGTCGTTTTGACACTTCGTTTGTTGACTAACCTTGGGAACCCGCCCATCTCAGATTTTTTCCGCGATTCTGTCAAGGGGTTATCGCGAAAAACTTATTTTGAAGCAAAAGCTGAGCGCCCATCCGTGAATGCCCTGGCACTGAAGTGTGAAGTGCTAAATTAAAAGCGCGACAATTGCTGCCGCGATCAAATTCGCCGCCGTCCCCGCGAGCATGGCGCGAAATCCCAGTCGCGCCAGATCACCTTTGCGTTCCGGTGCGAGCGCGCCGATACCACCGATCTGAATTCCAATCGAGCTAAGATTCGCAAACCCACACAGCGCATACGTCGCGATGACGAACGATCGCGGATCAATCTGTTGAGCCATCGGCCCAAGTTGCCCGTAAGCAATCAATTCATTGCCCACCATCCGTATGCCGAGAAGAGAGCCCACGCTACTCGCATCCTTCCATGGCACACCAATCAACCACGCGATCGGAGCAAATATCCAACCGAGGACAACCTGTAAATCCTTTGGAAACCAAATCACATAACTATGCGCCCAACCCATGAGGCCGTTGAGCAAAGCAATCAGTGCAAGGAACGCAATCAGCATCGCCGCGACGTTTAACGCCAGATGCAATCCGTCGAACGTCCCATGCGCAATGGAGCTTAATACGTTCGCATGCTTTGGCATTGCGTCTTGCAACCGCACATTGCGGCCGCTGACAGGTTCTCCGGTCTCTGGAATCAAAATCTTCGATACAAGAAAAGTCGCCGGTGCGGCCATGATAACAGCGGCAAGCAAATGCTTGGGCTCAATGCCAAAGCCGATGTAAGCAACCATGATTCCCGCACTGATGTGCGCCATGCCGGACGTCATAACCGTGAGCAGTTCTGATTCAGTAAGCTTTGAAATGAGCGGCCTGATAGTCAGCGGCGCTTCCGTCTGTCCCATAAACGTGCTCGCGGCCACACTGAGCGATTCGGCTCCGCTCACGCCCATCAATCGCACCATCAACCACGCAGCCCCGCGAATGATTACCTGCATGATTCCGAAGTGATACAGAACTGCGAAAAATGCCGCGACAAAGATAATGGTCGGCAAAATATAGAACGCGAAAACGAAGCCAGCTTTACCCGCGGGATCGGCCAACGAACCGAACACGAACGTTGCACCGACATTCGCATAACTCAGCAGTTTTTCGACCGCCTTCCCGGCCATCGATAAAGAATGTTCACCCGCAGGCCACCGCAACACCAGCAACGCGAACAGGACTTGTAACGCGATGCCCCACGCAACGGTCTTCCATTTGATCGCTTTGCGATTCGTCGAAAAGCCAAAGCAAATCGCAAGAATTACCGCAATGCCCACGATGCTGATCGCGCGTTCCATTAGGCAGTGGGTGGATCTTCGAGCCGACTGCGCACAAACCGGATGTGCCCGCGCAACGTATAATAGTAATCCCCAAACGACGCGGGCACCTTGATGTTGCTGACCGCTTCTTCGATTTCATCCAATCGTTTCAGTAGCGCTTTCGGCTCGCGCGGTGTGCCTGTTATCAGCAATTCTTGTTCGACCAACAGCAGCGCACGATACCAGCGATAGAGGCGCAACCTCGTTTTCCATCGCAGCAGCACCGGTATAAATTTCAAGGTTGGGATCAGCACGACAATGGCCGGAATGAACACCAGCAAAATGCGATTGACGATATTCGCCAGCCAGAATGGCAGGTGTTTGTACGTGCCAGTCTTTCCGGATGGATAATACCGTTCGGCCTCTCTGCTGACCGGAACATCGAGTTCGACTAACTTCGGGAAATCTTTTTTCTTCTGCAACAACGTTGCGCGGCTGTGCACGTCGCGCGCAGTTTCGATCAGCAAGTCAACCGTGGCCGGGTGTAAGTCTTCGCGCGCAAGCAACTCGACCGCTGGTGCGACAAGGTAGACGGTTTCTCGCGGAAGGTTTGCAGCGAAATCCAGCGCGCCGACTGGCAGTTCCATTTTGTTCAGGTAACTAATGCGACGCGCATAGGCGTCGGCTTGGATGAAACTGAACAGCTTGATGTCCGGTCGTCGAAGCAGATTTGTCAGGACCTGCATCGGTGCAGAATCGCCGGTCAAGAATACCGCATCAGCATTAGTGGCAAGCAACGCTTTCGCCGCTGATGCCGCTGGAATATCCAGGAAGGTGGCGTTGCTGGAGTTTACTCCGTTTGTGCCGAGAAGATTCATCGCGAGAATACGAGTTCCACTGCCGGGCGCGCCGACGGCGAGGCGTTGTCCTTTGAACTGTGACAATAACGTGTAATTACTTTCGGAGCGGTAGAAGATCAGCAAAGGCTGATAGCCGACGCTTCCCAACGACATGATGTTGTCTGGAAGAAATTCTTTGTTCGTGATTCCGCTTTGAACAAAGGCGATGTCGACCTCGTTGCTGCCAAGCCGTTGTAGATTTTCCTGTGAACCACCCGATGTCAGGATCCGCAGCGTGATGTGGTTACTGG
>JAQGOW010000306.1 GCA_028293405.1 Verrucomicrobiales bacterium | reverse complement strand
AGCCATCAGCGATGCGTGCCCTTGTATCACCGATAGAATGTTATTAAAATCATGCGCCACGCCGCCAGCCAACTGCCCAATCGACTCCATTTTTTGCGACTGCCTGAATTGCTCCTCGAGAGTTCTCTGTTTTGTGATGTCCTCGGCCAGTCCAGCTATTCGATAGATTTTGCCGCTTGCATCGCGCAGCGGAAAAGCGCGGTCATGAATCCAGCGCAGTGATCCGTCCGGTCGAATAATCTGATACGTTTCGTCGTAATCGCCGCGGGGTTGTTTCGTGGTAACTGCATCGCGGATGCGCTCCCGATCCTCGCAGTGAATCGCTTCGAGCCAGGAACACGGTAACTCATAGAGGCTATCGCAGGTCCGTCCCCAAATCGTTTCGTACGCGGAACTGACGTAGAGTATCGTTCTTGTGTCTGGATCGCTAAGCCAAAAGACTTCCCGGATATTCTCCACTACCTGTCGAAAACGCTCCTCGCTCGCCCTCAACATTTGTTCGGCCTGCAGGCGCTTTGTGCGGCCTCGCGCTTCACGGAGGGCCCGGCCGACCGCTGGTCCCATTCGTTCGAGGCGGTCTTTGAGAACATAATCCGTCGCGCCACATTTCAAGCTTTCGACCGCCCGTTCTTCACCAATCGTGCCGGAAACAAAAATAAAAGGGACATCCGGCTTAAGTGTATTCGCTACGGTCAAAGCTTCTGCGCCAGTGAAGGTCGGCAGACTGACGTCAGAGAGAATCAGATCGCACTCTACAGTTTCCAGGGCTTCTCTGAATTCTTTTTCGTTGATCGCGTATGTAAATGTACAATGGAAGCCCTCCCGACTCAGTGCGCGGCTGATGAGATCGCGATCCACTTCCGAGTCTTCGACATGGAGCACCCGAAGTTTTCGCACGTGTTCCGTGTCAGTCATGTTTTTGGATATCCTCCGGACGGTGATGGATCCCGAGCGCAGTTTGCAATGCGCTCAACAACTCGTTTTCGCCGCACGGCTTTTTCAGAAAATCCACCGCGCCAAGTCGCAGGGCTTGGAAGCGTGCGGCTTCGCTCCAATGGGCTGTCAGAAAGACTATCGGGACTTTCCGATTCGCTGCTGTCAACCGACGCTGCAATGCCAGGCCGTTGATCCCGCCAAGTATTAAGTCTAGAATCACACAGTGAATTTCCTTCTTCCGTTCCGCGAGGAGGAATTCCTCGGCTGAAGTAAAACTCTCCGCGCGATAACCGACGCTCCGCATCAGGCCTTCGGTCGCTTCTCGAACCGACCGGTCATCATCTACAATCGCAACCAGTGGCAGGGCGCATTGACTTGTTTTCTCTGCGTTTGAATTCATAGGCGCAGAGGAATGATGCCATGAGGAGGTGGTTGCTCTCCATTATACCTTGGTTTGATGCGCCTCAAAGGCCCGTGGCTTTAACCGGGGACAGGGTGACCAATTCCTTACATACGCTGAGATTATGAACCTGCTTTTATTCCCAGTTTTTCTGCCATTCGCACCAGATCAGCAACTGAGGACACTTTCATTTTTTTCATGACGCTGCCGCGCTGAATCTTGACGGTGATTTCCGTTGTCCCCAGTTGATCGGCGATTTGCTTGTTCAACATGCCGCAGATGACCATCTTCATCACTTCCCGCTCGCGCGGTGTTACCATCTCATAGCGCGCCCGCAATTCAACGACTTCCGCGCGCTGCACCAGCGCGGCACGATCACGCTCGATTGCGTGGTGAATTGCATCCAGCAGATCCTGGTCGCGGAATGGTTTAGTCAGAAACTCGACTGCGCCGGCTTTCATTGCGCGTACGCTCATCGGGATGTCACCATGCCCCGTAATAAAAATAATGGGGATCACTCTGTCTGCGCCGAGCAATTCGCGCTGAAGGTCCAGTCCACTCAAGCCCGGAAGGCGGACATCGAGCACCAGACACGCAGAGGTTTCTGGCGGTTTCTGCCCAAGAAACTGCTGGGCCGATGCGAAGCTTTCCACCCGCAAGCCAACGGAGCGGATTAAGCTATCGAGGGATTCGCGCACCGCTGCGTCATCATCCACCACAAATACCACCGAGACGCTTTGTTTCGCGGGGGGGGTCATATTGCTCCTTCTGTTGAGCAGGCAGGGTGAAGCGGAACGAAACCCCTGGCCCGTTGTTTAATGTCATCCAAAGGCGGCCGCCGTGCGCTTCGATAATCGAGCGGCTGATCGTCAGTCCCATACCCAGTCCATGCTGCTTTGTTGTAAAAAATGGCTGGAACAAACGCTCGAAGTCCTCTGGCGCTACGCCACCACCTGTGTCCTGGACGGCAACGGACACGGATTCACGTTCATCACGCTCCGAACAAATTCGCAAGACTCGCGGCCCATCCGTAATCGCGCCCAGGGAATCGAGTGAATTGACGACCAGATTCAGCAGCACCTGTTGCAGTTGCACGCGATCCGCTGGAACCTTCGGCAGATCTGTGGCTAATTCGAACTTTAACGACACATGCTGCCTCGCCAATTGCGGCTGCACGAATGTCAGGGTTTCTTCAATGATTTCATTAATGCTTAGTGGTGTTCGGACAGGGTCGCCTTTCTTCAGCAGCGTTCGGATTCGCGCAATCACATCTGCGGCGCGGTTTCCGTCACGAATGATCCGGCGAACCGCTTCGCGGGCTTCTTCCAGATTTGGCGGAGTGGCAGCGAGCCACCGCAATGAAGCGTTTGCGTTCGTGACCACCGCCGCCAAGGGCTGATTGACCTCGTGGGCGATGGAGGCCGTCAATTCACCGACGGTTGTCACCCGTGCTACACGAGCTAACATCGCCTGCGTTTCTCTTAAGGCTTCTTCCGCCCGCCTACGGTCCTCGATGTCAGTGCTCGTGCCGTACCATTTACAAACTTTGCGACTTTCATCGAAGAGTGGCACCGTACGGATCAGAAACCAGCGATATTGTCCATCAGCGCGCCGCAATCGCATTTCATCTTCGTAAGGTTTCCCGGAATCCATGTGCGAAAGCCATTTTTCCTTGGCCCGACCAATGTCGTCGGGATGGATAGTGCGCGTCGGCTCTTTGAGCGCTTCCTCCAATGATAGTCCTGAATACTCCAGCCACCGTCGGTTAAGAAAATCTACTGCACCATTAGGCAGAACTATCCACGCCATCGTTGGAATACTATCAATCACCAGTCGGAGATGGGTTTCGCTTTTCCGCAGCGCCTTTTCAATCTCCTGGCGTTGCAACATTTCGTTCACAAGACGTGTATTCGCCTGCTCAAGCGTCGCGGTGCGTTCACGAACCTTGATCTCCAACAAATCGTGCGCCTGTCGTAGGGCAATTCGCGCGCGACGTTGGCGATCAATCAACCAGCTAATGAAAATGCCCGCCACCAGGAAAAAGAAATGGCGTGGCAACCCGGTGGTTGCCGCCGGTGGCGTCAGGACGACGGCCACGCTTGTCAGAATGCTCGCGACCACTCCGGGGCCAAAGCCCCCAACCCACGGGCTCACTATGATTGCGCAAAGATAAAGCGCATTCGGGACCGTTGGAAATGATTGCTTAAGCGCCCACGTTAGGAGTAACGCTGCACTAACCGACAGAGCAGCCACTAGGTACCCAACGGCTGCTCGTCTGCTATACCGCTGCGATGAATCGGACTCGATCATGCGCTTCGTTCAAAATAAATGTCGCGGCCGATCTTCCGATTGAGCTGCCGGGCCGCCACCCGGGCGGTAACTATGGAATAAAACCTTTAAGCGGCAAGCGCAAACCGCGCCGGCCTTGGGGGCGGGTTCAGATCTTTTGCCGCCGGTCGCGCTTATCGTCGCGGGATCCGGGCTGGACAAAAAAGTGCAATACGTATTTTGCAAATTCGATTTTAACGTTTAAAGATCAGCCGGGATTCGGGCATTGATTTCGAGGCTTTAAAAAATCCGCTTATTACAATGAGAAAGCGCCGACGCAAACCAACCAGATGGCAACAGTTGACTCTGAGCGCGCGCGCATCATTCGTAAAGATCCGTCCACGACGCGATCTCATCGACGCTGCGCCGGACATCATCCGCATTGCTGGAGAGCAATTCGATATAGAGCCCAGCGCGAAAACCGCGCGTGAGAGGCCAACCTGCTGTCCGGCTTGCGCGCGAATTTCGTGGTAGAGGTAGCCGGGAAGTTTTGGAATGCGATCGAGGTGGCGGATTGCGCGAAGCACACCGTCGCGCCGTGCAAAAGGTGTGACAATTGCGGCGGACAGATTCTTTTCCGCTTTGATATCGGGAGCGCCACCGCGCAGCATCTGGTAGTAGCCGTAAAGCATATCCATGCCGTAAGCCATTTCGAGAATGCGCGGGCGATTGCCTCCCGGTCGGGCCGCGATTTCGCCGAGACGTTTGCCGATAAATTCCACGTGAGCAGCGCTGCTGGTCATGTCGAGGGCGGTGCAGCCAGCACGCGCCATTTCGTCGAGTTCCTTTTTGTCCGCGTTGCTCAAACGAGTTGGGAGAATGCGCGCGAAATGATGGTAGTCGTCAATTCCGACGCCCTTACCCGTCAATACTTCGACGGCAGGAGTGGTGTAGACGCGACCGGTTTCATCCATCAGGCAATCGATGGAAATATTCGCACCTTCCATGTATTCGGTGACAGTTGCATCGAGTTTCGCGGTGAACTTGCCGAGTTTGACGTAATATTCTGGAACCTCGGCCACCATGGCGCGGTAGTTGGCGAGCAATGTTTCCTGATCAGGATTGCGTGTGGCCCACATGCTGGCCGAGACATTGTTCGGCTGAAGAAAACACGGGTAACCGACGTCTTTAGCGGATTCGAGCAAGTGTTGCTCTGATTGAATGACGTGAAAACGGGCGCAGGCGTGTTGGCCGATACGTTCCTTGAACCGGCGGCGCATGATGTTTTTGTCCAGGCAAAGCTTGGCGGATTCCGGCGAAATGCCCGCCATGCCGAGCGCACGCGCGACTTCGGCTGTTTGCAAGACGTAGAACTCGATGACGTTGTAGAGTGCTAGAATCTCGAAACGTTGCTGAATGGCGCGGACGGCTTCGATCAACTCGGGAAGCGGGCGCGAGAAGTCGAATTTCTCAACAAGCGCGAATTGAGACGTGTCGCCCAGGCGCGCTTTACTATTGGTATCAACGAGAATGCCGAGCGTGAGTCCTTGCTTTTGCAGACTTTCAAACTCGCCACGGCGCACCATGCCGAGGAACAGAACAATCGCCGGTTTGCTCGAAGATGAGATTTGGGCTGCTGAACTCATGTTAACGATTCTACAAAGTTAGCAAAGCTGTTGAGACCGGCGATGATTTCTTTGGTCGGAATCGCGTAGGAAATGCGGACGTGATTGGGCGAACCAAATGCTGAACCGGGAACGATCGCGATGTGCGCATGCTCCAGCAACAATTCCGCGAGCTAATCCACGTCTTCGATGCGGTGGCCTTTGATGCTTTTGCCGAACAACGAACTGACATCGGGAAATAAATAGAACGCACCTTGCGGAACCACGCAGGGCAAACCGGGGATTTTTTGCAGCAAATCGAGGGCGGTCTGTCGCTGGTGCGCGAGCTGCGTGCGATTGCACGCAACGAACGTGTCGTTTTCAGGTTCGAACGCAGCGATCGCCGCGTATTGCACGATATTGCACGGATTGGACGCAATGTGACTGGTGAGATTGGAAATGGCTTTCACAACCGCCTTCGGCGCGGCGAGGTAACCGGCGCGCCATCCCGCCATGCAATACGATTTGGAAAGTGAACCGACGAGGACCGTGCGTTCTTTCAGTTCCGGAACAAGCTTGACGATGTTGTGATGCTCAGCCGGCGGATAAACCAATTCGTCATAACATTCGTCGAAAATGCAGGTGAGATTATTTTCAATCACCAATGCCGCGATTTTTTTTTGAGCGTCTCGGCGGGATAAACGATGCCGGTTGGATTGTGGGGTGTGTTGAGAATAATGCCGCGCGTGCGTGGGGTGACGGCATTCGCCAACTTGTCGACGTCCACCTGGAATCCGTTTTCGATCGTTGAAAGAGAAACGGGAGTTGCGCCGGCCAAACGGACTTGCTCCGGCAAAGTCACCCAAAATGAGGACGGGATGATAACTTCATCACCCGGCTGGAACAGAACGAAGTTGGAGTTGAACAGAGCCTGTTTCGCGCCCGAAGTAAATCCGACTTCTTCGTTCGTATAAGTCAGGCCCGTTTTTTTCGAAACACGCGCGGCGACACTGTCGCGTAGTTTCGCGATGCCCAACGTGTCGGCGTATTGGGTGCGACCCGCGTCGATCGATTCCTTCGCGGCGGATTTGATGCTGTCGCTGGTGTCCTGATCGAGTTCGCCTGCGGCGAAATTGACGACGTGAACACCTTCGGCGCTGAGTTTGCGCGCGCGGTTACGCATGCCGGACGTTTTCGATCCGGAAAAGCCCTTCATTCGGTCAGCTAACATTCTTTACCTCTCTGTAGTTGTTGCGGGCGCGCGGACGCAATCATCCGGCGCTCCGTTGCGAAAATACTCTGATTGAAATTGCCGAGCAACAACAGGTGTGCGTTACGAGCAAGCCGCAGCGGGCGCCGTGCTGCGCGACCATTGCGGGTCAACTCCTTCAGCCAATAACAGTTCCAAATCGGCCACTTGTTTCGCGCCAACGAGCTCGGCGACTTTAGCGACGGTCGAAATGCTCTCCTCGACGGAGTGGGCCGAAGTAGCACTGCGCAATGTCGCGAAGGTTTCGTCAATGGCAGAATGCGCTGCGCGCAAACCCTGGTTGGCGTAAATGGTGTGCGAAATTCCCGCTTCTTCGAATTGCTGCTTCGTAATCTGCGGCAGTCTAGTCGGCGCAATGACATACGGGGTGCGTCGTCCCCATTTGCGGCCGAACGTTAGAATTTCTTCGCCGCTGGCGTCGAGTGATTGTGCGAAGACGGCGTCAGCGCCATTTTGAACGTAAGCGTCAGCGCGTTTAAGTGCTTCGTCCAGGCCCATTCCGGCGACAAGCGCTTCGGTGCGGGCGATGATTTTGCAGTCTGTGCCCGAGCGTTTGATGGCTTCGCGCGAGGCACGCAAGCGGGTGTTGTGTTCGGGAATGGTAGCGAGTTCGCGCTCGTATCCGCCGTAAAGGCTACAGCGTTTGGACGTCGGATTGTCTTCAATGCACACGGCGGAAACGCCAGCGCGAGCCATCGCGTCGATAACGTGAAAAATTTTGACGGCATCGCCATAACCGGAATCGAGATCGACGATAATTGGCAGGTCAGTCAAACGACGCGATAAACGAACCAGATTCAGTATGTCTTCGGGCCCGATGATGCCGACGTCAGGCACACCGTGTGCCGCAGACGCGCAAAAGCTGCTGATCCAAACAAAATCAAAATGGTGTTCGGCCGCTAACAGAATGGAAATGCCGTCGTAGATGCCGACGCCGACCTGAAATTTGCCGTTGAACAGATTGGGGTTGGACGTTGAATTACCAGCGGTGTGTTGGCCGTTGGATTTGGAAGATGGACTATGCATATAAAATTGTTACTGGGTGAAAGTATCACACACCGAAAGACTTGGAATGAATACAGCATTACTGTGTTGTCATGTCGGTGCTGCAGGTTCCGGCGCTGCGGCGAATTACTGGTGCGCTGCGGCAAGCCTTGCCTGCATTTTTGCGAAATCTTTTTGGGCCTCACCCAATGAAGTGATAAGCTTTGGATCTTTAAGGGCAGCGGCGTACTCGGCTGCCAGCTTTAGGCGAGCTTCGAGCAATTTTTGATCTTCGGGCGTTGGGTTTTTGGAATTGGCAAAACCCTCACCGCCCCAGTCCTCAAGAAGATTGCGTCGGGCATCGAGCGAAAGATGTTCATCCATAATCGCTGCGGTAAAGATTTCAGTAGCTTGATCGTTGGCTCCGGCAAAAGTCATGGCAACCCGTGCCAACGGTTCCTTTTTTGACGGATCGATACCGTCGTTATTATATGCAGCAGCTATCAGGGGCACGACTTGGTCACCCAACGATTTTTGGAGGTACTTCAACGCCGACTTATCGATTTGTCCGTCGGGCTGAATAAACTGGGTCTGCGATTGGTTGACCAGACTCTTGTCGTTGAACATGGCGAGCACGCCGAACAGGTAATCACGATCGTTTTTGTCGGTGGATGCGGGATTGGCAAGGAGGTCGCGAGCGACTGTCACGGCCAGATCTCGATATTTGCCTGGGGCCATTTCCTGCAATGCCTTTGCAAGGTAGGACACTTCGCTACCTCGTCCGGTGGTGCGGAGAACTTCGGCGAATAAAGCTTCTGCTTCGTCACCGCCGATTTGTTTTACAACGTCGAAGAGGCCAAAACGAAGGGAGGACGGGACCAAAGAATCTCCGTGTTTCTTTCCGCTGCTGCCGAAGTCGAAACTGACGTCCTGGTTGCCTACCAAAAAGGCTTTGATGGCTGGTAATGCGGCGGGGCCACAATCGGAGAGGTTTTCGAGTTGTTGAATGACAAAGCGCATACTGCGATTTGCAGCGGCGCCGAACTTGCCGGCCTTCAATCGGTCAATGATTTCCTCCGGGCTGGCTGTTTTGATTTTTCCGATAACCTCGGTGCGTTGCTCCACGCGTGTTCGCGGGCTAACGACGCGGGCGGTTTCCTGAGGTGTGGAATGTTGGTTCGCCCAAGCAGCTTCGCGTTCAGCAAGGATGGCAGCGTCGCGGGTTTGCTGGCGGTTGGTGGCAACGATCCAGGCGACGGCGAAACTAAGTGCAGCGACGGCAACAACGAGTAGCTTTTTCATGACGGTGAATGACGATAACAGAATTCCCAAATCTTTGCATTAAACAGACGTTAGGATGTCGTCATCTGATTAACACCGGGCAGTCAAATGATGTGTCGTAATAGCAATTGTTATTCGTAGCGAAGTGCCTGGATAGGATCCAGCCGAGAAGCTTTCCACGCGGGGTAGTATCCAAAAATGATTCCCACCGAAGCCGAGACAGCGACGGCGGCGATGATGGCGGGAAGAGATGTCATTGTGGCCCAGTGAAGAATTTGGGTGACGATAATTGAAATCGTTCGACCGAGAACGATTCCAGCGAGGCCGCCGGCGAGGCATAAGACGAGAGACTCCACCAGAAATTGGCGGAGGATGTCACGTGCGCGAGCGCCGACAGCCATGCGAATACCGATTTCCCGAGTTCGTTCCGTCACACTCACGAGCATGATATTCATGATGCCGACACCGCCGACAACGAGCGAAATCAACGCTACCACAAGCAGCAGGTTCGTCATGACACGGCTTGTTGAGGCGAAGGTTTGGGACATTTCTGTCCAGTCACGAATGCGGAAGTCGTCAGGATGACCGGGTTGGATGTGGTGACGGTCGCGAAGGACTTCGGTGATTTGTTTGATAGCCATTGGGATATTGTCAGGAGTTCCAGCGGCAACCCACACGTCATCCAGATCAGCAAAGCGTGTAGTTTGAGGATTGTTGTTAGCCTGACTGGCGGAGGTTGGTGGAAAGAGCGGCGGTTGTTGGCCGATATAAACCTGACTTGGGCTGTAAATGCTGCCGATGGTGCTGGCACTGGATTGCGTGGCCTGACGAACCCCCATGACGCGGTATTTGAGGGTGGTGAGCGGGGCGAGGACGAAATCGTCTTGATCGGAGCCCATGACGCTTGCGCCTTTGTGAGCAAGAAGGCCGACGACTTTCAGCGCGACGCCGCGCAGGCGAATTTCTTTTCCGACCGGTGATTCGACACCGAACAGTTTTTCGGCGACAGTTTGGCCGAGAAGACAAACGGCGGAGGAACTATGGACATCGTCCATTGTGAACGAATCACCTTCCACGACAGGCCAGTTGCGCACGGCGAGGTAGTCTGGGGTTGATCCGAGAACTTTGCCGGGTTTCCAGTTTTTATTTCCGGCGATGACCTGACCCCACGAATCAACGCTGGGCGCGACGTCTTGTAACGCAGCGCATTCGCGGCGGAGGGCCTCAGCATCCTCAATCGTCATTTCCAAACCGCCGCCATGTCCCGTGCTGACGCCGGCCACGGATACGTCGACGGAATCGATTTGGATGACGCTTGCGCCGAGGCTGGCAATGGCTTGTTGGATCGCATGCGATGATCCGCCGCCGATTTCCATCATAGCAATGACTGCAGCGACGCCGATGATAATGCCGAGACACGTCAAAGCGGAGCGCATGATGTTGCGCCGCAGTGCACCAAACGCCATGCGAGTGGTGCGGGCGGCGTGTTTCAGTCGGGGGAACCCTCCCAATGCGGAAAATTTGGGAGCAAGCGGCAAATGGTCAGGTGCAGGTTGTTCAATTATGGAAGGATTCAAACCTGCGGGCGTGGTTGAAGATACGGGAGCAGTTTCTTCGACAATCACGCCGTCTTTCATGCGGATGACCCGTTTGACGTGACGAGCGACAGCTTCGTCGTGCGTGACGATAATGACAGTTAGTCCTTCCTCTTGGTTGAGGCGTTGCAGCATTCGTAACACTTCTTCGGCGGTCCGAGAGTCGAGGTTGCCAGTTGGTTCGTCAGCGAGCAGCAGTTCGGGACGGTTGATCAGAGAGCGCGCGATGGCAACGCGCTGTTGCTGACCACCCGAAAGCGCAGCAGGTTCGTGGTCCATTCGGTCGGCGAGACCAACAATTTCGAGCATCCGTGTGGCTTGTTTGCGCCCTTCAGCGTCGGACGGATGCGTTGGCGAATAATCCAATGGCATGCGCACGTTGTTCAACGCGCTGGTTCGCGGAAGCAGATTGAAGTTTTGGAAAACGAAACCGATTTTAGCATTGCGCAGAGTGGCACGGTCGTCGTTCGAGAGCGTTGCGATTTCGTTGCCTTCGAGTTTGTAACTGCCCGAGGTTGGGCGGTCGAGGCACCCAAGAATATTCATCAACGTGCTTTTGCCCGAACCGCTGGAGCCGACCAGAGCAACGAGATCGCCGCGCTGAATCGTGAGCGAAACACCGCGCAAGACCGGAATTTCTAAATCGCCGCGCCGGTAATTTTTACAAAGGTTTTCCAGCCGGATGAGTTCCATGGGACTTAATGGCGGGATGGTTTTTGTGGCAGGAATGGATTTTTGGCATCGTTTCTCGCGGTGGCGACTTCGCCCGTGATCACTTCATCGCCTTCGTTCATTTCATCGCCGGAAACGACGGTGTTAGCGCCGTCGGTGATACCGGTGGTGACCTCGACAGAATGAATCGACTCCCCGGTTTTGATCCAAATTGTATGAGTGCCTTTTTTGGATGGCCCGCCGTCGGTCGATTCCGCGCGTGCTTCACTTGTGTGATGATGGGATTTGGTTTCACGTTGAAACGAGGGAGAGAAACGGAGGGAGGCGTTGGGAACAAGCAACGCATTGGTTTCGGTCTTGAGGATGAAGCGGACATTTGCGGTCAAGTAAGGCAAAAGAAGTTGATCACTATTGTCGACGTTGATTTCGACAGTGTAGAGAACGACGTTTTGCGTCATGGTGGCGTTGAGACGTACTTTGCCGACACTGCCGCGAAATTCGTGACCTGCGAAGGCATCGACCGAAAACGTGACCGGCAGTCCTGATTTGATTTTACCGACGTCGGCTTCGTTAACCGACGCCCAGATTTGCAACTTCGTCAGGTCGCGAGCGATGAGGAAGAGGCTGGGAGCGTTAAGGCTGGCGACGACCGTTTGGCCGACGTTGACACGGCGATCGATGATGACTCCGTTGACCGGAGAATTGATTGTGCAGAAATCCAAATTGCGCTGGGCTTTTTCCAGATCGGCTTTTGCCTGGGAGATGGCGGAGTTAGCAACGGAAACGTTGGCTTTCGCAACTTCGTAGTTTGCTTTAGCGGTGTCGAAGTCAGACCGGGAACTTAGCTTGCTCCTGTAAAGTTCTTGTGCGCGGTGCCACTCGGCTTCGTTCTGGTCGAGCTTGGCCTGCATTTGCTCTAAGTTTGCATTCGCGCTGAGTTCCCGGGCTTTGGCGACTGAATGATCGGCGGCGTAAACGGAGTCGTCGATTTTTGCGAGGAGTTCGCCTTGCTTGATTTGCGAACCGTAATCGACCGATTTGCCATCTTCGCCTTTGCCGAACGAGCTGACTCGGCCGGCGACCTGAGCGCCGACATCAACAACTTCGATGGGTTCCAATGTTCCGGTGGCGCCGATGGTCGCTGACACATCCCCGCGTTTGAGCGGTGCGGTGCTGTACGAAACCTGGGAGTTGTCGCGTGACAGCCACCACCAAACGCCCGCAGCGAATGCAAGCAGCACGAGACAAACTAAAAGTTTTTTGAAAAAACCGTTCATAGGAAATTCCGGGAGCGCGAATGCATCTTGCGGTCGGTATCAGGTATAAGCACCGGACAGCGGATTGCAACATGGTTCAACTAAGATGACGTCATTTTAATGAACCCGCCGTAATATCCACGCGAAACCTGCGGTTGATGTAGAGGTCGTCGGCTGTTTGGAACAGCGCAATGGCGTCGTGCTCGAGTTCCACATCCACTGCGTCGGCGGGCGATAGCTTCATGTCTTCGCCTTTCGGTTCACCGAGGAAATATTCAACGCCTCCTTTGAGGTTGAGAACGACGAGGTGTCCGTCACGGTACATTCCGATATCGCGATTGTGGTTGAGAACGGCGAATCGGTTACCGTTTTTTAGCAAGTCACGTCCGTAGAACATGCTTTGGTAAGGGCGTCCAATGAGGCCAAGAATTGTGGGCGCAACGTCGAGTTGACAGCCAAGTTCTGAATGACGCGACGGACTGTTCACCGCGGCCGGGCCGAGCACGAGCAATGGAATTTCATAAGAATGGATGGGGATGGTTTGTTTGCCGTAAACGCGCGCTCCATGGTCGGCGACAACGACGAACACGGTATTGGTCCAGAATGGCTCTTTTTTAGCGGCGTCAAAGAATTGGCCCAAAGCCCAATCGGTGTACTTAACGGCATGCTCCCTCTTTTGGGCGCGCGGATCTTCTGCAATTCTGCCGGGCGGATATAGATAGGGTTTGTGATTCGACACCGAAAGCACGGTGGCCAGAAACGGTTTCTGAGTCGCCGACGACTTCTTCAATTCCTCCAATGTGCGATTGTACAAATCCTCATCGCAAACACCCCAGATGGTGGTGAAGGTCGGGTTGGAAAAATCTTTCTGTTCGATAAACCGATCGTAACCATTCTGAACCGTGAACGCACGCATGCCATCGAACACGCCCCGACCGCCGTATAAAAACATGGTGTCGTATCCATCGCGTTTGAGGACGCGCGCGATCGTTTCTACATTTTCCGAGTGATCACGTTTGACGATAGAATCGCCGGGCAAAGGTGGGAATGATGACAATACTCCTTCGAACCCGCGAACGGTACGGTTTCCATCGGCGTAGACATTGTCGAAGAAGAAGCCTTCGGTGGAGAGTTT
>JAQGOW010000294.1 GCA_028293405.1 Verrucomicrobiales bacterium | reverse complement strand
CGGTCGAATAACTTGAACTGTTAATATTTCGCAAGAGAGCCGGCTGAAAGGTCGGCTCTCTTTTTTTGCCTTTGTTAATCCAAATCTTTCGGCTCCAGCTTGATGAAGCTAATTAACCCGTAGTTGTTGCGTTCGAACAACACGCCTGCGACGTGCTCTTTCGAAACCGTGATGCTCGAGTAGGCCGCCGAACCTTCATACAACATGTGCTCAGGCCCGAACGTGTCACATTCATCGTAGCTGACACGCGCGATGAGGTGTGTGCGATCGGGACCTTTCGGGCCGACCCATAAAATCCGATTTTTATCGTTGCCGGCCGACTTCAATGTCCAACGCTTAATCGCGCAACAAACCGGTGGAGCTTCCAAACCCGGGCGACGTTTCGACCAGGTCTTGCCGCCATCGCTGCTCGCGCTGAACCAACGATGCGTGCCTTTGCCGCCTTGGCGCGTGTCCATGAGGATGCGACCGTCCGCCAATTCGACCAACTGACTTTCGTCGCTGATTTCATTGCCGGGCACGAAACCGCTGCGTTGCCAGGTTTTGCCATGGTCCTCGCTGAATATCGCCAAGTTCTGCCACGGGAACACTTTCCACGCCGAAGTGAGCAATCGTCCCTTGCGATCCTGAATTCCGCCTGCGGGCCCTACGACTGTACACTTCCAATTCGTGCTGCTTAGGTCGCGACTAATGTCCGTGAAGTCAATGCGGTCCGACCAACTCACCCCATTGTCGTCGCTCCAACGCAACGCAAGTTGGATGTCGTCCGTTCCCGGACGCGCTGTATGCACGGCGCTACGTTCCGGTTTACTGCGCAAATACAGCAAACAGATTCGCTTCGTGTCACGATCCAAAATGGACACCGGATTTCCCGCCGACCACAGCGGTCCGGCATTTTCGATAAGCTTCATTGCGCTCCATGTTGTGCCGCCATCAGTGCTGCGCTTCATCACCAGGTGCACTTCCTGTCCGGGTTCGCCGGGATCGCTCATCTTGTTTTTACGCGCTTCCGCGAAAGCGAGCAGGGAACCGTCCGCGGCAGTTTCGATACAAGGGATGCGATAGCCAAAATAACCGTCCTTCCCCGAGACAAAGACATCGACGGGTTTCGGCGCGCCGTGGAGAGTCGCGACCACCGAAAACAAAACGAGAGCCAGCCGGCATTTGAGCATCCCTGACGGTAACGGATGACGTGTCGGCTTTGACAAGCCATTTTTTCCTGACTAGATGTAAGGGCATGAAGTTGCAGCGTCTCCTCATTTTCCTTGTTTGTGCCGCGTTCATCGCGAGCACGCCTGCCATTTTTGCCGAAGACAAAGCTTTCACCTACAACGTGACAAAAGCCGAGCACGAGGTCGCCACGTTGCGAATGGTGTGGCACGACAAAACGCGCGATCGCGATGTGCCGGTAAAAATCTATTATCCGAAAGACGCCACCGGCCCCGTCCCGCTCATCATTTTCTCACACGGTCTTGGCGGTTCGCGCGACGGCTACAGTTATCTCGGCAATGAATGGGCTAGTCACGGCTATGTCTCCGCGCATATTCAGCACCTTGGCAGCGACACGGCAGCTTTGAAAAACATGATGAACGGTGGCTTGCAGGAAGCGATGAAACCCTACGCTGCCAGCAATGGCATCGTTGATGTGTATTATGGCTTTGCCGCGCTCGACCACATGAATAGCGAACCCGGCCCGCTTCACGACAAGATCGACACGAACCGCATCGGTGTTGCCGGCCATTCGTATGGCGCGTGGACGACTCTCGTCGTCGGCGGCGAAGTAATCATTAAGGACGGTGTCCGTGTGAACGTCCAGCATCACGAACCCCGCATCAAAGCGCTCATTCCGATGAGCGCGCCCGTGCCCGAAAAAGTTTCGTTAGACGAAGTGTTTTCAAAAATCACTCTTCCGTGCTTTCACATGACCGGCACGTTGGACGATAGTCCAATCGCCGATACCAAAGCTGCCGACCGCCGTCTGCCTTACGATCACATGACCGCAAAAGTTGCCGACGAATATCTGCTAACCTTCAAAGGTGGCGACCACATGGTATTCTCCGGCCGTTTTTCGCAAACGAGTTCCCGCACCGCGCACGACGCCATTTTCCAGAAATACATCATGCAAGGCTCCACCGCTTTCTGGGACGCCTACTTGAAAGGCGACCAGTCCGCCAAAACATGGCTCGCCGGCGGCGGTTTTAAGAAGGCCCTCGACAGTGAGGGAACCTTCGAAGAGAAGCTCGCGAAATAACGCGTGCTATTTCGGACCCGAACTCGCGAGTTCAAGTTCGTTGACGTATCTGCGGCAGAGTAGAAGAGGAATCGCGCCAATCACGCCGAATGAGCAATCGATCACGCGCCAAAAAATTGGAATGCCGCGCACCGCCCCAAACACAAATGCGTACGGGACGACCAGTGCACACGCAATCAGCCCAAACGTGAACAGCCATTTGTTGCGAATGGGATCGAGCAACGCTCCAACGAAAACAAGCGCGATGATGAAGTGGCCGAACGCCAGCCAATCCGTTCCGTAGAACAGAAACGGATGCGTTGCGGCCACGTCACCCAGGGCACGGTCCACATTCAAAAGCCATTGCGACATCAACGAGCTGCTGGTTGGGTCAGCGAAGTTCTGCGACAATAAATGTAATTCCGTCTGCAGCGGAATCGCAGTTGCGCCGCTGATGAAGAGGCCGACGATAAACAGCCACAGCCATACGCGGATGCGTCGTCGCAAAATTTCCTCGCGAGTCATGGTGCTATTCTCTGCCATTGAGATTCTCGTACCAGTGACTCAGGAAAAACTGTTTGGTCGCCGGGAAGAAGTGATCGGATTTGCCAATGATCGGGCGCAACGCAGTCGTCATTTGTAATGCCACGAGCAGGAAGATGGCGCCCCACAACATCAGCATTCCGTTTGTGCCTGCTTTAAGTTGAGAAAAACCGCGCGCCAGAAAGCGCAGCCCGAAAATGGTCGCAACCATCCAGAAGAGTAGGTGGAGCGTTCCCATCGTCAGCACGGATTCGGTTGATTGCGAAAACACCCAAGCCACCGGCGCAAAACCGATCAGCAGAATGGTCGTGATCGCCAGCATCCCAGCAAGCAACCCGAACACTTCACCGAGGCGTGCCTGGGAACCGCTCAAGCAGCAAAAAATATACAGGCTCGGCAAACAAATGAAGCCGGACACCAGAAGGCCTCCGGCGACTTTGATGGGTGCAGCCCACAGTTGCGTGCCGCCAGAGAATGTTCCCACAATGAAACCGTAAACCAGCGCGCAGAACGCAGCGATGAACAGCAGCACTGAGATGACACCAGCCGTGTTGCCTTTGCTGAGTTGATAATGGATGCGGCGAGGATGGCGCAAAATGGCTTCGACGGCAGAAACGATTCCGGTCACCGGTTGTTGGTCGCTCACGTTTTCGACAATAGGAGGATTGGTCGGTGGCGGGGTTCCTCCGGCAAGCAGCGGCGGTGCAACTGGCGGGTTCGACAAAGGCGGGATTTGTTGGTCACTCATAATTTCTATTTTGTTGAATTACTGAAAAATCACTGTTTTGAACGCGTAATATAGAGCTTCATAAAACGTCCCATGAAACGCCTCGCCGCGAATGAATTCGACCGGTAGCCCTGGTGAGCCGATAAACGGGCGTAAGATCCAGGACAGTTGCGCGCCGAAAAACAAGTTCACCATCAGCCATGCGAAGAGGATGCGAGTGCCAACCGCAGCGGTGCTCAAACTTTGCAGCATTCGCAACAACCTGACGTTCGCCGTGATGCCGGCAAATGCAATCACCGCTACCAGCACGTTCATAATGAAACTGTAAACGAACACGGTTCTCGGAGCGTTGGCCGTAAGCGGTGGCACGTTCCAGACGAGGAATGCAATGATTGGAGCGAAGCCGCCAAGAATAATTGCCACGATGGTAAAGCTCATCAGGATGGCGAGCAGTGATTGCCGAAATCCGATGTTCAACCCAAGCAACGGCGCAAGCATTCCGTTCAGTAGCGCGTTCCCGAGTGCGGTCAGCAACAACACCATCGGAAGTTTCACGCCGGAGTAAACGGCTTGCAGCGGACTGTGCCACGAACCGATTGCTGCACCGAACACGCCGCAGCCGACGAAAATGGTAATGACGCAACTCGCCACGCGGCCAGCAGTCCAACGGTGTGTCCAATCGACAAGAACAGGCAGGTCGCCACGCAACAGCGCACCTGTTCGGTTGAAGCCGGCCACCTTGTCA